>NZ_JBQOUX010000005.1:0-90148 GCF_052216785.1 Streptomyces sp. JW3
GGCCGGAACCAGTCGGTTCCGGCCACCCCGGCGGCATGTGCGGATCTCCTTCTGCACTCCGGTGCGGGCAGCTTCGCAGGGACGCGGGGCGGAGTCGGCATGCGGCTTTGCCGCGTGGGCGCGAGCACCCACGGACCAGCCGCACGTCACCCGAATGCCGCAGCCCCCACGGCGCAGGCACCCCGAGAAAGGCTAAGCCCGCCGCAGCGAGGGCTTCAGCTCCTTCAACCGGCCCAGCAGTCCATTGACGAACGACGGCGACTCGTCCGTCGAGAACTCCTTCGCCAGCTGCACCGCCTCGTCGAGCACGACCGCGTCCGGCGTCTCGTCGACCCAGATCAGCTCGTACGCCCCGAGGCGCAGGATGTTGCGGTCGACGACCGGCATGCGGTCGAGCGTCCAGCCCACCGCGTACTGGGCGATCAGCTCGTCGATCCGCGTCGCGTGCTCCGCGTACCCCTCGACCAGCGTCATCGTGTACTCGCTCACCGGCGGCTGCCGGGTGTCGGACCGGGAGAGCCGTACCCAGTCCGCGAGGACGGTCAGGACGTCGGCGCCGCGCTGGTCGCCCTCGAAGAGGATCTGGAAGGCGCGCTTGCGGGCCGTGTTGCGGGCAGCCACGGTTAGCTGTTCACCCGGCCGAGGTAGTCGCTGGAGCGGGTGTCGACCTTGATCTTCTCACCGGTGGTGATGAAGAGCGGGACCTGGATCTGGTAGTCCGTCTCCAGGATGGCCGGCTTGGTGCCGCCGGTGGAGCGGTCGCCCTGGACGCCCGGCTCGGTCTCCTTGACGACCAGCTCGACGGCGGCGGGCAGCTCGACGAAGAGCACCTCGCCCTCGTGCTGGGCGACGGTGGCGGTGAAGCCCTCGATCAGGAAGTTGGCGGCGTCGCCGACGGCCTTGCGGTCGACGTGCAGCTGGTCGTAGGTCTCCATGTCCATGAAGACGAAGTACTCGCCGTCCATGTACGAGAACTGCATGTCGCGCTTGTCGACAGTGGCCGTCTCGACCTTGACACCGGCGTTGAAGGTCTTGTCGACGACCTTGCCGGAGAGCACGTTCTTGAGCTTGGTGCGCACGAAGGCGGGGCCCTTGCCGGGCTTGACGTGCTGGAACTCGACGACGGACCAGAGCTGGCCGCCTTCGAGCTTGAGCACCAGGCCGTTCTTGAGGTCGTTCGTGGAAGCCACGGTTGCGGAATCTCCTGGACTGGACTGTGACGTGGACGACCCCGGCGCCTGCGCCCCAGCGTGCAGCTAGAGCGCGAGCAGCTCCTTGGTCGTGATGGTGAGTAGCTCGGGTCCGCCGTCCGCCTCGGGGCGTACGACGAGCGTGTCATCGATCCGGACACCGCCCCGGCCCGGGAGGTGGACCCCCGGTTCGACGGTGACCGGCACACAAGCGTCCAGTTTACCCATGGCCGCCGGGGTCAATTGAGGGTCCTCGTCGATTTCGAGTCCGACGCCGTGCCCGCTGCGCGCGGTGAGGTTCTCGGCGTACCCGGCACAGTCCAGCACCTGGCGGGCGGCGCGGTCCACGTCGCGGTGCGCGGCGCCGGGCACCAGGGCCTCCCGGCCGGCCCGTTGCGCGGCGAAGACCAGGTCGTAGAGCTCGATCTGCCAGTCGGCCGGCGAGGTGCCGATCACGAAGGTACGGCCGATCTCGCAGCGGTAACCGCGGTAGGTGGCGCCGAGGCAGACGGAGAGGAAGTCGCCCTCCTCCACCCGGCGGTCGGTGGGCCGGTGCCCGGGACGGCCGGAGTTCGGGCCGGTGCCGACCGAGGTGGGGAAGGCGGGGCCGTCGGCGCCGTGGTCGACCAGGCGGCGTTCCAGCTCCAGGGCGAGATGGCGCTCGGTGCGGCCGACCAGGATGGATTCGAGCAGTTCGCCCAGGGCCTGGTCGGCGATCTCCGCGCCGATCCGCAGGCAGGAGATCTCCTCCTCGTCCTTGACCACCCGCAGCTGTTCGACGGCCTGGCCCAGGTCGGCCAGCCGGAGCCCGGGTGCGACGGAGCCCATCGCCCGGTGCCGGGCCACGGTGAGGTGGTGTTCCTCGACGGCGAGGGAGTCGGCGCCCTGGGTGACGGCGAGGCCACCGGCCGCGACGGCGGGGTCGGAGCCGGGACCGGGCAGGATCCGCAGGCGGAGGCTTTCGTCGGGCCGCCCGTCGGTGGGGCGGTCGCCCGGGGGCTCGCCGCACAGCAGCAGGTCCTCGGTGGCGCCCAGCAGCAGGACGGCGCCGGGCGGGGCGGCACCGGCGAGATAGCGCACGTTGGCGGGCCGGGAGACCAGCGCCGCCGCGCTGCCGCCCGCATTGCAGCGTTCACGTAGGCGCGTCCGGCGGGCCGCGTACACCTCTGACATGAGCCGAGCGTATGAGCTTCGCTGCTTTGACGCCGCTTGGGAGAGGCCGAGTGGGCGGTGCGGCGGGCGGCGGGCGGCGGCCGTGGGGTGGGCGGTTGCCTGTCGGCTGCGGGCCGGTGAGGGCTGGGGGCGCAGTTCCCCGCGCCCCTGTAGCCGGGACAGTGCCCCGCGTCACCGGATCCGGGCGTCCCTCGCGCCACTCCAGTCCCCCGCGTCACCAGTTCGGCGGGCTCGCCATTGATCTGGCCAGTACGTCGTCCAGGATGCGGGCCGTCTCGGGGACATCGATCTGGGAGTTGTCGATGATCGGCAGGCCGGAGCCGTACCAGCCGGCCATCCGGCCGTGGATGCGGGCCACCTCCTCGTCGGTGAGACGGCGGTTGCCCGCCCGCTCGGCGTTGCGCTCCAGGACGACGTCCAGTCCGGGCAGCAGGACGACGGGGAGCAGGCCGGGCCCCACGTGCCGTTTCCAGCCGCCGAGGCCGACCACCGGGCGGTCCGGGAAGACGGCGTCGTCGAGGATGCAGGAGATGCCGTTGGCGAGGAAGTTGCGCGCGGCGAAGCCGCAGGTGCGGCGGGCCAGGCGGTACTGCGCCTCGGAGTGGTCGTTCCACCCGGACTGCGGGTCGGCGAAGCCCGAGCGGACCCACTCGCGCACGTCGTCGAGGCTGATGTGGGCGGTGGGGACGCGGCGGTGGTCCGCCCAGTACTTGGCGACGCTGGTCTTGCCGGCCCCGGCCGGGCCGATCAGCAGCACGGCGAGGACGGTGCCGGCCGGGTCGGCCGTACCGGCCGGGGCGGGCGGCACGCTGGGCGCGGCGACGGACCGGCCGGGCGGCAGCGGGACGTGCCCGGTGGTGTCCGGCGCGGGCGGCGGGGCGTGCTGCGGCGGCGGGGCGTGCGACGGCACCGGCGGGGCCGCCGGGGGTGGGCCCGGGTAGCCGGGGGCCGGCGGCGGAGGTACGGGAGCGGACCGCGCCCCCGGGGGCGGGTCCGGGTGATGTGCGGCCGGGGACCAGCCGGTGGCCGGTCCGTGCCCCGGCTGGTGGGGCGGCGGCAGCGGAGAACCCACTGCGTGCTGCATCCGGTGCCACTCCGTCTCGTTCTTCGGGCTCGGTCCGCCGCCGGGCGCTGCCGCCGGGGCCCAGGGTCGGCACCGGC
This sequence comes from Streptomyces sp. JW3, assembly GCF_052216785.1. Lineage (NCBI taxonomy): Bacteria > Bacillati > Actinomycetota > Actinomycetes > Kitasatosporales > Streptomycetaceae > Streptomyces > Streptomyces sp. JW3. Next base: position 3,525 of record NZ_JBQOUX010000005.1, read on the forward strand.
GCGCACCGTCGGCTCACTCACCGCAGGCGATGGGCGCTGACAGCGGGGCCGGCCCCGCCTCTGTCGCAGAACGGTACCGCCCCCGGCCGTCGTTTGGTGAACGGCCGGGGGCGGTGCCAAGTGCCCGATGGGCAGGGCGAATCGGGCGGATGGTGCTTCGCGGGACCTACTGCCCCACTTCGCCGTAGGCGGCGAGGAGGACCGCCGGGTCGGGGCCCTCCAGGACGGTGGGCTTGGCCAGGCCGTCCAGGACGATGAAGCGCAGCAGGTCGCCGCGGGACTTCTTGTCGACCTTCATGTTCTCCACCAGCTTGGGCCACTGGTCGTGCCGGTAGTGCAGCGGCAGCCCGACCGCTTCCAGGATGCTGCGGTGGCGGTCGGCGGTGGCGTCGTCCAGGCGGCCGGCCAGGCGGCCCAGTTCGGCGGCGAAGTGCATGCCGACCGCGACGGCGGCGCCGTGCCGCCACTTGTAGCGCTCGTTCTTCTCGATGGCGTGGCCGAGGGTGTGGCCGTAGTTGAGGATCTCGCGCAGACCGGCTTCCTTGAGGTCCGCGGAGACGACCTCGGCCTTGACCCGGATGGCCCGCTCGATCAGCTCGGCGGTGTGCGGTCCGGCCGGGGTGCGGGCGGCCTCGGGGTCGGACTCGATCAGCTCCAGGATCGCCGGGTCGGCGATGAAGCCGGCCTTGATCACCTCGGCGAGACCGGAGACGTAGTCGTGGACCGGGAGGGAGTCCAGCGCGGCGAGGTCGCAGAGCACACCGGCCGGCGGGTGGAAGGCGCCGACGAGGTTCTTGCCCTCGGCGGTGTTGATGCCGGTCTTGCCGCCGACGGCCGCGTCGACCATGGCCAGCACAGTGGTGGGGACGGCGATCCAGCGCACCCCGCGCAGCCAGGTCGCGGCGACGAACCCGGCGACGTCCGTGGTGGCGCCGCCGCCGACGCCCACGATGACGTCGGTGCGGGTGAACCCGGACTGGCCGAGCGCCTTCCAGCAGTAGGCGGCGACCTCGGCGGTCTTGGCCTCCTCGGCGTTGGGCACCTGGATGGCGACCGCGTCGTAGCCCTGCCCGGCGAGGTCGGCGCGGAGCGCGTCGCCGGTCTCGGCGAGCGCCTCGGGGTGGATGACGGCGACCCGCTTGGCCTTGGGCCCGACGAGTCCGGGCAGTTCGCCGAGGAGCTGCCGGCCGACCAGCACCTCGTAGGCCTCGCTGCCCGCGGTGGCGCCGACCTGGATGCGGGTGACTGCCTCGCTGCTCATGCTTCCTTCAACTCCAGTGCGTCCAGGGCGGCTTGGGTGACCTCTTCCGGGGTGCGGCCGTCGGTCGGCACGACGGCCGCGGCGACCCCCTCGTACAGGTGCCGTCTGGCCTCCATCAGCTCGCGCCACTGCTTGCGCGGGTTGACCGCGAGCAGTGGCCGGGCCGCGTTGAGCCCGGTGCGCCGGGCCGCCTCCTCGACGTCCATCGAGAGGTAGACGACGCGGTGCGCGGTGAGCAGGGCGCGGGTGTCCTCGTCCAGGATCGCGCCGCCGCCCAGGGAGAGCACGCCGTCGTGCTCGGTGAGCGCCCGGTGCACGGCCTGCTTCTCCAGGGCGCGGAAGGCGGCCTCGCCGTCCTCGACGAAGATCTCGGCGATGGTGCGGCCCTGTTCGGCGACGATGTCCTCGTCGGTGTCCCGGTACCCGGCGCCGAGCCGCTCGGCGAGCAGCGCGCCGACCGTGGACTTGCCGACCCCCATCGGGCCGACCAGGACGAGCAGCGGACGGCTCATCGGATGGCCAGCGCGTCGAGGTAGGAGGTGACGTTGCGCCGGGTCTCGGGCACGCTGTCGCCGCCGAACTTCTCGGCCACCGCGTCCGCCAGGACCAGCGCGACCATCGCCTCGGCGACGATGCCGGCCGCCGGGACGGCGCACACGTCGGAGCGCTGGTGGTGGGCGGCGGCCTCCTCGCCGGTGACGACGTCGACCGTCTTCAGGGCGCGCGGCACGGTCGCGATCGGCTTCATCGCCGCCCGCACCCGCAGCAGCTCACCGGTGGTCAGCCCGCCCTCGGTGCCGCCGGAGCGGCCGGAGGCACGCTTGATGCCCTCGGGTGTGGCCAGGATCTCGTCGTGCGCCTGCGAACCGGGCACCCGGGCCAGGTCGAAGCCGTCCCCGACCTCGACGCCCTTGATCGCCTGGATGCCCATGAGGGCGGCGGCCAGCCGGGCGTCCAGCCGCCGGTCCCAGTGCACGTGCGAGCCGAGGCCGACCGGGACGCCGTACGCCAGTACCTCGACCACACCGCCGAGGGTGTCGCCGTCCTTGTGCGCCTGGTCGATCTCCTCGACCATCGCCTTGGAGGCGTCCGCGTCCAGGCAGCGCACCGGGTCGGCGTCCAGCTGCTCGACGTCGGCCGGGGTCGGCAGCACCCCGTAGGGCGCCTTGGCGGCGGCCAGCTCGACGACATGGCTGACGACCTCGATACCGGCCGTCTCCTTCAGGTACGACCGCGCCACCGCGCCGAGCGCCACCCGGGCCGCGGTCTCCCGCGCGGAGGCGCGCTCCAGGATCGGCCGGGCCTCGTCGAAGCCGTACTTCTGCATGCCCGCGAGGTCGGCGTGGCCGGGCCGGGGCCGGGTCAGCGGGGCGTTGCGGGCGAGCCCGGCGAGGATCTCCGGGTCGACCGGGTCACCGGCCATGACCTGCTCCCACTTGGGCCACTCGGTGTTGCCCACCATGATCGCGACCGGTGAGCCGAGGGTCAGGCCGTGCCGGACACCGCCGAGGAAGGTGACCTCGTCCCGCTCGAATTTCATCCGAGCGCCGCGCCCGTAGCCGAGCCGCCGCCGCGCCAGATGGTCCGCCACCATCTCGGTGGTGATCGGCACGCCGGCCGGAAGGCCCTCCAGCGTCGCGACGAGTGCGGGGCCGTGCGACTCCCCCGCGGTCAGCCAGCGCAACCTGCTCAACGGTGCTCCTCGGTGTTCGCGCCCTGTCCGTCACGGCGCGACCGGGTGCGCGGCCCTGATCCGCCGGTCCCAATCCTCCCATGTCCCCCGGTGCGGTCCGGGCGCCGGTCCACCAACCGGACAGCGGACCGCCCTAGGCGCCGGCCAGCGCCCGCTCGCCGGCCGCCCGCATGGCGGCCAGCGGGGCCGGGCCGCGCCCGGTCATCTGCTCCACCTGGAGCACCGCCTGATGAAGCAGCAGGTCGAGGCCGCCGACCACGGCTCCGCCGTGCGCCGACCAGCGGGCGGCCAGGGCGGTGGGCCAGGGCTCGTAGAGCACGTCGAAGAGGGTCGCGGGCAGCTCCGGCACGGCGGCGGTGAGGGCGTCGGTGGTACCGGCCGGGGTGGTGGCCACGACCAGCGGGGCGCGCAGCGCCTCCGCGGCCCGCGCCCAGTCCACGATCCGGACGTCGACGCCCAGCCGCTCGGCCCAGCCCCGCATCTCCTCGCCCCGGGCCTCGCTGCGCACGTACACGGCGACCTCGCCGGCGCAGATCCGGGCCAGCGCGGCCAGCGCGGAGGAGGCGGTGGCGCCGGCGCCGAGGATCGCGGCGCGCTCCACCTTCTCGACGCCGTGCTCGCGCAGGGCGGCGACCATGCCCGGGATGTCGGTGTTGTCGCCGGTGCGGCGGCCGTCCTCGGTGAAGACCACCGTGTTGACCGCGTCCACCGAGGCGGCCGTGTCGCTGATCTCGTCCAGCAGCGGGATGACGGCCCGCTTGAGCGGCATCGTCAGCGACAGCCCGGCCCACTCGGGGCCGAGATTGCCGACGAAGCCCTCCAGCGCCGCCTCGTCCACGTCGAAGAGGTCGTACGTCCAGCCGGTCAGGCCCAGCTCGGCGTAGGCGGCGCGGTGCAGCACCGGGGAGAGGGAGTGGGCGATCGGGGAGCCGAGGACGGCGGCGCGCCGACCGTCAGTCGCCGGTACTGGCATTGAACTTGTCCTTCAGCTTCTCGAACTCGGCGTTGGTCTTGGCGAACTCGGTGTTGCTCACACCGTCGGTGGCCACGAAGTAGATCCAGCCGTCGTCCGTGGGTTTCAGCGCGGCCGCCAGGGCCTCGGCACCGGGGTTGCCGATGGGACCGGGGGGCAGGCCCTTGTGGTAGTACGTGTTGTACGGGTCCGAGTTGCTGTTGATCTCGGACTCGCTGATGTGGATCTCGCTCTGACCCATCAGATAGTTGAAGGTCGAGTCGAACTGCAGCTTCTGGTTGGTCTCGTAGTTGTCGGGCTTGAGGCGGTTGTAGATCACCTCGGCCATCTTGCGGAAGTCCTCGTGGGTCTTGCCCTCGGCCTGCACCAGGCTGGCGACCGTCACCAGCTGCCAGGGTCCGTCGAGCCCCAGTTCCTTGGACTTCTTCTCGAAGCCCAGCTCCTCGTACTGGTCGGCGGCCCGCGCCACCATCTCCTTGAGGATCTCCTTCGGCTTCTGTCCCTTGGCCGCGGAGTAGCTGGACGGGTAGAGGAAGCCCTCCAGCGGGTCCTTGACGTCCTCGTGGTTCATCGCCCAGTCGGGCAGGCCGAGGTCCTTCCAGTCGCTCTCGGCGACCTTGGCGGTGGTGCCGGCCGCGACGTCCAGACGTTTGTCGATGAGCTTGTAGACGGCGGCGGCGCGCGTGCCCTCGGGGATGACCAGGGTGTTGCGACTCTTGGGACTGAGCATCAGCTTCACGGCGCTCTCGGCGGACATCTCCTTCTCGAGCGTGTAGACGCCGTCCTGGATGCCCTTGGCGTTCGGGTTGCCCTGCAGCGCGGCGATGAAGGCGTCGACGCTCTTGACCACGCCCTTGCGTTTCAGTTCCTGTCCGATGACTGAGCCGCCCGCGCCCTTGGGCACGGTGACGCTCACCTGCGTCCCGTTGCCCTCCCCCGCGAAGTCCGGGGCCGCGCCGAAACGATCCTGGTAGAACTGGTAGCCGAAATAGCCGAATCCGGCCACGCCGCCGCCCAGTACCAGGCAGACCACGAGGCACGCACAACCGTTCCGCCGCTTCTTCGGCTTGCCGCCACGACCGCGCCGGTCGCCGCGTCCGGGGCTGTCGTCATCGCCTTCGTCGGCGCCGTCGTCGCCCGCGAAGAAGGCGTGTTCTCCCTGGTCGGGGCCCGGGTCCCAGTCGGTGCGCTCGGGCTCCGGCTCGGCGCGCCGACGGCTCGGCGGCTCCGGGGGCGGGTACGCGTCCGGGGTGCCGTAGTAGTCGGGCTGCTCGGTGCCGTAGGAGGCGGCGGTCCCCGGTCCGTACGGGTCCGAGGGATCGGCGGGGTACGGAGGCTGCTGACCGTAGCCGGCCCGGCCGCCGGTGTCGTACTGCTGCGGGTCCTGCGGCTGGCCCTGCTGCTGCGCCGCGTACTGCTGCTGGCCGTACGCCGGGTCGTACTGCTGCTGGCCGTACTGTCCGTCGTACTGCTGAGCGTCGTACTGCTGTCCGCCGTACTGTTGTCCGTCGTACGACTGACCGTCGTGCGGGTACTGCTGCTGGGCCTGGCCGCCGTATGCGGCCTGGCCTGCGTCGCCCCAGTCACCGTGCTGCTGCGGATGGTGCTGCGGCTGGCCGCCGTCGGAGGGCTGCTGTCCCGCGGGGGCCTGCTGCCCTCCCCACCCACCGTCCCCGTACAACGGGTCCTGAGGGTGCCACGGTTCGGAGCCCTGGCCCCGGCCATACTCAGTCATGGATCCCCTAGAGCCGCGAGGCGGCGGTCACGCGGCTTTCACGGACCGCTTACCGTTCCGCCTCTCTCCGTGCGGTGGCTGTTCGAACACCGCCGCATCGCGCGGAACGTTACCGTACAGCGATCAGATGACCACTTCGACGCCCTCGCCAGGAGGATTACCTGACACCCGTTCGGATTCAAGTGCCTGCTGAAGGATGATCACAGCGGCGGCCTGATCGATGACCTTGCGGCCCTTCTTGGAATTCACCCCGGAGGCGCGCAGGCCCTGGCTCGCCGTGACGGTCGTCATCCGCTCGTCGACGAGCCGGACGGAGACCGGGGCGATGCCCTTGGCCAGCTCCTGCGCGAACCGGCGGACCTTGGCCGCGGCCGGGCCCTCGCCCCCCTTGAGGGAGCGCGGCAGCCCGACGACGACCTCGATCGGCTCGTACTCCTCGACGATCGCGCGCAGCCGCCGGTGGGCGGCCGGGATGTCCCGGCCCGGCACCGTCTCCACGGGGGTGGCGAGGATGCCGTCGGGGTCGCACGAGGCGACCCCGATCCGGGCGTCCCCGACGTCGATGGAGAGCCGACGTCCTCGGCGCATTACTTCGCCGTCTCCGCGACCAGCCGCTCGACGGCGGCCACGGCGTCGCCGATGGCGGCCGGGTGCTGGCCGCCGCCCTGGGCCACGTCCGGCTTGCCGCCACCGCCGCCGCCGAGCGTCTTGGCGGCGGTGCGGACCAGGTCACCGGCCTTGAGGCCGCGGTCGCGGGCGGCGTCGTTGGTGGCGATGACGGTGAGCGGCTTGCCGTTCACCGTGGTGAACAGGGCCACGACCGCGGCCCGGCCGCCCTGGATGCGGCCGCGCACGTCGAGGACCAGCTTGCGCAGGTCGTCGGCGGTGGTGCCGTCCGGGACCTGGCCGGTGACCAGGGCCACACCCTGCACGTCCTTGGCCGACTCGGCGAGCCCGCCGGCCGCCTGGAGGACCTTCTCGGCGCGGAACTTCTCGATCTCCTTCTCGGCGTCCTTCAGCTTGCCGAGCATGGCCGAGACCTTCTCCGGCAGCTCCTCCGGACGGCCCTTGATCAGCTCCTGCAGCTGGGCGACGACCGTGTGCTCGCGGGCCAGGAAGTTGTAGGCGTCCACGCCGACCAGGGCCTCGATGCGCCGCACGCCGGAGCCGATGGACGACTCGCCGAGCAGCTTGACCAGGCCGAGCTGGGCGGTGTTGTGCACGTGGGTGCCGCCGCACAGCTCCTTGGAGAAGTCGCCGATGGTGACGACCCGGACCCGCTCGCCGTACTTCTCTCCGAACTCGGCGATGGCGCCCTGCTTCTTGGCCTCGTCGATGCCCATGACGTCGGCACGCACGTCGAGGTCGCGAGCGAGCACCTCGTTGATCTTCTGCTCGACGTCGGTCATCACGGCGGTGGGCACGGCGGCGGGCGAACCGAAGTCGAAGCGGAACCGGCCGGGCTGGTTCTCGGAACCGGCCTGGGCGGCCGTCGGGCCCAGGGCGTCGCGCAGCGCCTGGTGGGTGAGGTGGGTGGCGGAGTGGGCGCGGGCGATGGCCGTGCGGCGCCGGCCGTCGATGGCGGCGTGCGCCTTGGCGCCCACGGTGACCTCGCCGACCTGGACGACGCCCTTGTGGACGTAGACGCCCGGGACCGGCTTCTGGCAGTCACGGATCTCGATGACGGCACCGGAGTCGGCCCTGATCCGGCCGGTGTCGCCGATCTGGCCGCCGCCCTCGGCGTAGAACGGCGTGCGGTCCAGGACGATCTCGACCTCGTCGCCCTCGGTTGCGGCCGGCGAGGAGACGCCGTCGACCAGGATGCCGACGATCGTCGACTCGCCCTCGGTGTCGGTGTAGCCGATGAAGTCGGTGGCTCCGGCGCGGTCGGCGATCTCGCGGTAGGCGCCGAGGTCGGCGTGGCCGGTCTTCTTGGCCTGGGCGTCGGCCTTGGCCCGCTCGCGCTGCTCCTTCATCAGCCGCCGGAAGCCGTCCTCGTCCACGGACAGGCCCTGCTCGGCGGCCATCTCCAGGGTGAGGTCGATCGGGAAGCCCCAGGTGTCGTGGAGCAGGAACGCCTTGTCGCCGGCGAGGACCGAGCCGCCGGCGGCCTTGGTGTCGGAGACGGCGGTGTCCAGGATGTTGGTGCCGGCCTTGAGCGTCTTGAGGAAGGCGTTCTCCTCGGCGACGGCGACCTTCTCGATCCGCTCGCGGTCGGTGATCAGCTCGGGGTACTGCTGCCCCATCATCCCGATCACGACGTCGATCAGGTCCTTGACGACCGGACCGGTGGCGCCGAGCAGCCGCATGTTGCGGATGGCGCGGCGCATGATGCGGCGCAGTACGTAACCGCGGCCCTCGTTGCCGGGGGTGACGCCGTCGCCGATGAGCATCACGGCGGTGCGGATGTGGTCGGTGACCACGCGCAGGGAGACGTCCGACTCATGGGCGTCGCCGTAGGCCACGCCGGTCAGCTCGGTGGCCTTGTCGATGACGGCCATGGAGGTGTCGATCTCGTACATGTTCTGCACGCCCTGCAGAATCATGGCGAGCCGCTCCAGGCCGAGCCCGGTGTCGATGTTCTTGCTCGGCAGGTCCCCGAGGATCTCGAAGTCCTCCTTGCCGATGCCCTGGCCGCGCTCGTACTGCATGAAGACCAGGTTCCAGATCTCCACGTACCGCTCGTCGTTGACGGCCGGGCCGCCCTCGACGCCGAACTCGGGGCCGCGGTCGTAGTTGATCTCGGAGCAGGGGCCGCAGGGGCCGGGCACGCCCATGGACCAGAAGTTGTCCTTCTTGCCCAGCCGCTGAATGCGCTCGGCGGGGACACCGACGACCTCGCGCCAGAGCTGCTCGGCCTCGTCGTCGTCCTGGTAGACGGTGATCCACAGGCGCTCGGGGTCGAGGCCGTAACCGCCCTTGTCCTGGGGGCTGGTGAGCAGCTCCCAGGCGAGCTTGACGGCGCCTTCCTTGAAGTAGTCGCCGAAGGAGAAGTTTCCGCACATCTGGAAGAACGTGCCGTGCCGGGTGGTCTTGCCGACCTCTTCGATGTCCGGGGTACGCACACACTTCTGCACGCTGGTGGCGCGGTCGAAGGACGGCTTGACCTCACCGAGGAAGTACGGCTTGAACGGCACCATCCCGGCGTTGACCAGCAGCAGAGTCGGGTCGTCCGCGATGAGCGACGCCGACGGGACGACGGTGTGCCCGCGCTCCTCGAAGAAGCTCAGCCAGCGGCGGCGGATCTCGGCCGACTCCATCAGTGGTCCTCATTCCGGTTGTACGAGTACGTCGTCCTGTCGATGTACTTCGAAGTGGTCGGGTCGTTGCGGTTCTCGATGGCGGCGTACCGCCGGGGCGCGGGGAGTTCCTGGTCGACGGGGGCGTCCAGACCGAGCGCGTCGCCCAGTTCGGCCTCCCGCTGGGCCATGTTGTCGCGGACGTCGAGCGCGAAGTCCACCGCGCGGTCCCTCAGCCGGCCGCCCGCCTCGATCGCCTTGTTCGCCGCGGCGACGGCGAGGTTCTCGGGGGTGAGCTGCCTCAGCTTCCGGTTGACCTTGGTGGTGGCCCACACACCGGCGGCGACGCCGGTGCCGAACCAGAACGTACGGCGGAACATTGCTGGGTCAGTCCTTCTTCCGCTTCGCCCGCCGGGTCGCCGGGACGGTACGGCCCACCACGACGGTGCGCCTGGGGGTCTTGGCCGGCGCGTCGTCCTTGCGGCCGCCCATCGCCCGGCGCACGCCGTAGCCGAAGGCCGCGACCTTGACCAGGGGGCCGCCGAAGGTGGAGGCGACGGTGGTGGACAGCGCCGAGGCGTTGGAGGTGACCTCCTGGACGTCGGAGGCGATCGCGTCGACCCGTTCGATCTGGGTCTGCGCGGAGCGCACCGCCGTGGACGCGTCGGCCAGCAGCGGGACGGCCTGGTCGGTCACGTCCGCCACCAGCTTGGTGGTCGCCTTGAGCGTCTGGGCCAGCCTCACCAGTGCGACGGCGAGGAAGGAGACCAGGATCGCCCAGAAGACGGCCACCAGGATCCCGGCCACCTCGCCACCGGACACTGTGTGCACCCGCTCCCTGAAACGTGCCTGAACATCAAGAACATCGGAAAACTCGTGCACCGAGCCTATCGCGCCGGGGCTGGGGGTCCGTACCGGATTACCGCCCGGACGCACAAGAGTGAACCGGAGTCGCACGAAGCGATTGTACGCAGCGCTTACGCTTCAGTACGCTGCGTCGCCTATGCGTGATCCTCAACCTGCCGGACCGGTCCGACCGGCCGGGAATCTGCCGCTGGAGCTGGACGCCTTCGTGGGGCGCACGGCGGAACTGGCCGCACTGGACGGCGCGCTGCGCGGCGCGCGGCTGGTGACGGTCACCGGGACCGGCGGGGCCGGCAAGTCGCGGCTGGCGGAGCGGGTCGCCGCGCGGTCGGCGCCGCGGGACGGGGTGTGGCGGGTGGAGCTGGCGCCGGTGCGCGACGCGGAGTTCGTGGACTACGCGGTGGTGGAGGCGCTCGGCCTGACCGACCACACCACCCGGACGCCCCGCGAGGCCCTGCTCGCCCATCTCGCCGAGCGGGAGGTCCTGCTGCTGCTCGACGGAATCGAACATCTTGTGGACGCGTGTGCCGAGCTGGTGACGGAGCTGCTGGGCCGGTCCCCCGGGCTGCGCGTGCTGGCGGTGGGTCGCCGCCCGCTGGCCGTCCCCGGCGAGCGGCGGTTCCCGCTGGCGCCGCTGGCCGAGGAGGAGGCGGTGGCCCTGCTCACGGTCCGCGCGGCCCAGCAGGGCGTGGCGGTCGGCGATGGGGACGGCGCCGAGGTGCGGGAGCTGTGCCGACGGCTGGACGGCATCCCGCTGGCGATCGAACTGGCGGCGGGCCGGCTGGGCGCGCTGACGCCGCGGCAGGTGCTGGACCGGCTGGACGACCGGTTCCGGCTGCTGGCCGGCGAGCACCGGACGGTGCTCCCCCGGCACCGGGCGCTGCGCACCACGATCGGCTGGAGCCACGAACTGTGCACGCCCGGGGAGCGGCTGCTGTGGGCGCGTCTCTCGGTGTTCGCGGGCCGGTTCGACCTGGAGGCGGCGGAGTACGTGTGCAGCGGCGGCGGGCTGCCCGCCGAGGAGGTGCTGGACGTGCTCTCCGCGCTGCTCGCCCAGTCGGTGCTGACCCGCGAGGAGACCCCGGCCGGGGCCCGCTACCGGATGCTGGGCACGGTGCGGGCGTACGGCGCCGAGTGGCTGGAGGCGACGGGCGACGCGGCCCGGCTGCGGCGCCGGCACCGGGACTGGTACGTGGGCCTGGCGACCTGGTGCGAGCTGGACTGGTTCTCGCCGCGCCAGCCGGAGGTCGCCGCGCGGATCGAGGCCGAGCTGCCGAATCTGCGGCTCGCCCTGGACCACTGCCTCTCCGATCCGGACGGGGCGCATCTGGGCCAGTACCTGGCGGGCTCCCTCTGGTTCCACTGGGTGGGCTGCGGGCGGCTGGCGGAGGGGCGGCACTGGCTGGACCAGGCGGTCCGCCTGGACGCGGAGCGCACCGCGCGGGAGCAGTCCCGGCTGAAGGCGCTGTGGGTACTGGCCTATGTGGCGATCCTCCAGGGCGACACGGTGCCCGCGCTGGCGGCGCTCCAGGAGTGCCGCCAGGAGGCGGAGCGGGCCCGCAACCCCACGGCGGTGGCGTACGCCGTGCACCGCACCGGCTGTCTGGCGCTGGTCACCGACGACGTGGCGGGCGCCGAGACGCTGCTGCGCGCGGCGCTGGAGCGGTACCGGGAGATCGGCGAGCTGAACAGCAATGTGCTGATGGGCCAGGTGGAGCTGGCGATGGCGCGGGCCTTCCAGGGCGATCTGGCGGACGCGGTGCGGCTGTGCGAGGACGTCCGCCAGGTGTGCGACGACCACGGCGAGCGCTGGGCCCGTACCTACGCGCTGTACGTGCTGGCGTACGCGGCCTGGAGCGACGGCGATCCGGGCGGCGCCCGGCGGCTGCTGACTGTCTGTCTGGTCGACGCGCACGGCTTCCGTGACCTGCTGGGTTCGGTGCTGGCACTGGAACTGCTGGCGCTGGTCACGGTGACGGAGGGGGACGCGGCGGAGGCGGCGGTGCTCCAGGGGGCGGCCGGCCGGATGTGGCCCGCGGTGGGGCTGCCGCTGTTCGGTTCGGCGCACTACAACGCGCCGCACGAGCTGTGCGCGGCGGCGGCCCGGGAGCGGCTGGGCGACGAGGGGTACGAGGAGTGCCTGCGGCGGGGGCCCGGCTGGGCCGGGAGGAGGCGGTGGCCCGGGCGCTGCGGCGGGCCGACGAGGCACCGGCGGGCGTGCTCACGCACCCGCACCCTGCGCCGGGGGCATGAAGAAGCCCGCTGGGCATGAAGAAACCCGCTGTCCCCGCCCGGCGAGGGCGGACAGACAGCGGGCCCGGGTACCGCGGCCGGCTGGGATCAGCGGGCGTAGTACTCGACGACGAGCTGCTCGTCGCAGATCACCGGGATCTCCTTGCGGTTCGGCTCACGGTCCAGGCGGAACGCCAGGGCCTTGAGGTTCACCTGGAGGTAACGCGGGGTCTCGCCGTCGGGGGCGAAGCCACCCTCACGCGCGACCTGGAACAGCGTCTTCTCCTTGGAGCGGTCGCGGACCTGCACGACGTCGTCGGGACGGACGCGGAAGGACGGCTTGTCGACCTTCTGGCCGTTGACCGCGATGTGGCCGTGGACGACCATCTGGCGGGCCTGGTAGATCGTGCGGGCGATGCCCGAGCGCAGGACCAGCGCGTCGAGGCGGCGCTCCAGCTCGATGATCAGGGCCTCACCGGTCTTGCCCTGGACCTTGGAGGCACGGTCGTAGGCGCGGACGAGCTGACGCTCGGAGACATCGTACTGGGCACGCAGACGCTGCTTCTCCAGCAGACGGACCTTGTAGTCCGAGTTCTGCTTGCGGCCGCGGCCGTGCTCACCCGGCGGGTAGGGGCGGGCCTCGAAGTACTTGACGGCCTTCGGCGTCAGCGCGATGCCGAGGGCACGCGACTTCTTGACCTTGGGGCGGGACTGGTTCGCCACTGTCTCTCATTCCGTAGTGTCGGCTTGTCAGGGTTGAGGGAGGTCGCATCCGCAGCCGGGGAAACCCTCCTGGTCCGCGAACGGACTTCGGTGGGCAGCCGCTCCCCTGTACTGGGCACATACGTGCAGCACACGAGTGGCCCACCGACCGGTCCCGTCGTACGCGTGTACGTGGGTGGTGGTGGGCTGCCCGCGACACCGATGGACGGTGCGCGACGCTCCTGGAGCCCCCGAGGGGGTTCCGGCCGGGTGTCCCGCTCTGACGGCACGGGACTCGGCACTCCGGCTGAGTTTACAGGGTGTTCAGGGCCACTTTCGACCGAGGTGCTTCCTGGTCCATTCCACCGCGTCCGCGTACCGCGCCTCGGCTCCGTGCCGGGTCGGGGTGTAGTACTCGCGGTCCTTCAGGGCGTCCGGGGCGTACTGCTGGGGCGCGATGCCCTCGGGCAGGTCGTGCGGGTAGACGTACCCCTGTCCGTGGCCGAGCTTGCCCGCGCCCTGGTAGTGGCTGTCGCGCAGATGGGCGGGGACGGTCCCGGCGTGCCCCTTGCGTACGTCGTCCAGGGCGGCGCCGATCGCGGTGGTCGCGGCGTTGGACTTGGGGGCCAGGGCGAGGGCGATGGTGGCGTGGCTGAGGGTGAGCGCGGCCTCGGGGAAGCCGATCATGGCGACCGCCTGGGCGGCGGCGACCGCGATCGGCAGGGCGCCGGGATCGGCCAGGCCGATGTCCTCGCTGGCGGAGATCATCAGGCGGCGGGCGATGAACCGGGGGTCCTCGCCGGCGTCGATCATCCGGGCCAGGTAGTGCAGCGCGGCGTCCACGTCGGAGCCGCGGATCGACTTGATCAGGGCGCTGGCGACGTCGTAGTGCTGGTCGCCGTCGCGGTCGTATGTGACCGCCGCCCGGTCGACCGTCTCCTCCAGCGTGGCCAGCGCGATCTCGCTCTCGCCCTGGTCGAGGGCGGCGCCGGCGGCGGCCTCCAGGGCGGTCAGCGCGCGGCGGGCGTCGCCGCCGGCGATCCGCAGCAGGTGGTCCTCGGTGTCCGCGGGGAGGGCGACGGCGCTCTTCAGGCCCCGGTCGGCGGCGACCGCGCGGCGCAGCAGGCCGCGGACGTCGTCGTCGGTGAGCGGTTCGAGGGTGAGCAGCAGGGAGCGGGACAGGAGCGGGGAGATCACCGAGAAGTACGGGTTCTCGGTGGTCGCGGCGATCAGGGTCACCCAGCGGTTCTCGACCGCCGGGAGCAGGGAGTCCTGCTGGGCCTTGCTGAAGCGGTGGATCTCGTCGAGGAAGAGCACGGTCTCCTTGCCGTACCCGCCGACCGCGCGGCGGGCGCCGTCGATGACCGCGCGGACCTCCTTGACGCCAGCGGTGATCGCCGACAGTTCCACGAACCGCTTGTTGGTGGCCTTGGAGACGACGTACGCCAGGGTCGTCTTGCCGGTGCCGGGCGGGCCCCAGAGGATCACCGAGGAGGGGCCGGCCGGTCCGGCCGCGGCCTCGCCGACCAGGCGGCGCAGCGGGGAGCCCGGCTTCAGCAGGTGCTGTTGGCCCACCACCTCGTCGAGGGTGCGCGGGCGCATCCGGACGGCCAGGGGGCTGCCGGAGGGGTCCTTCTCCTGGCGTTCTTCGGCGGCGGCGGTGAACAGATCGGGCTCCACCCTGGAAACCCTAAATCACCGCACTGACAACGCGGCGGGCGCCGTCAGCTGGTCCAGAAGTCCCACCAGCGGGTCAGGATCAGCATGCCGATGATGCCGATGTGCAGCACCGGCAGCACCCAGGTGAACTCGCCGAAGAAGCCGCGCAGCCAGTTCGGCGCGGGCAGGAAGCCCTTGCGCACGGTGAAGCTGGTCACGTACCAGAACATGACGATCGTGGCGACCCAGGCCAGCGAGCACCACAGGCACAGGGCGTTGATCCGGTACAGGGACTGGAACTGGAGCCAGGTGCAGAAGCCCACGCCGAACAGGGTGCCCGCGTTGAAGGTGAGCCAGTACCAGCGCGGGAAGCGGGCCCGCGCCAGCAGGCTCATGCCGACGCAGATCACGATGCCGTAGCAGACCAGGCCGAGCATCGGGTTCGGGAAGCCGAAGGCGGCCGCCTGGTCGCTCTCCATGACGCTGCCGCAGGAGACGACGGGGTTCAGGCTGCACCCGGGGGTGTAGGTGGTGCCGGCGACCTTGGCCTCGAGCAGCTTGAACTTGTCGATCGTGATGACCCACGCGGCGAGCAGTCCGGCGGCGCCGGTGATCACCAGCAGCACGGCGAAGGCGCGGCTGCCGCCCTCGCGGTGCGGGGAGCCGACGGGTTCCGCCGAGGGCTCGGGCTCCGTGGAGACGTCCTTCACTGTCGTCCTACTCATCACGCGATTCCGTCACTGGAGGCTGGACCTGCTTCGGGCAGGGCCATTGTGCCGTATACGCGCGTGTGTCCACCGTTCGCTGGGGATAAGGACGTGCCCACGGACGTCTTTCGGGGCGGGTTCCGGCCGATGTCCGTTCCCCTGCGGCACAGGTGAACGAACGCCGGCCGGGGCGCGGCCTCAGCCGAGCCGGGACTCCAGTTCCGCCACGATCTCGTTGACGCCGATCGCGCTCTGCTCGCCGGACTCCATGTCCTTGAGCTGGACGACGCCCTCGGCCAGGTCGCGTTCGCCGGCCACGATGGTGTAGCGGGCGCCGCTGCGGTTGGCGTTCTTCATGGCGCCCTTGAGGCCCTTGCCGCCGTAGGCGAAGTCGGCGGCGACGCCGTTCTTGCGCAGTTCGGTGACCTTGGCGAACAGGACGCGGCGGGCCTCCTCGCCGAGCGGTACGGCGAAGACGGAGGTGGCGGCCGGCAGGTCGAGTTCGACGCCCTCGGCCTCCAGGGCGAGGACCGTGCGGTCGACGCCGAGGGCCCAGCCGACGGACGGCAGCGCGGGGCCGCCGATCATCTCGGAGAGGCCGTCGTAGCGGCCGCCGCCGCCCACCGCGGACTGCGAGCCCAGCCCGTCGTGGACGAACTCGAAGGTGGTGCGCGTGTAGTAGTCCAGGCCGCGCACCAGCTTCGGGTCGTCCTCGAAGAGCACGCCCGCCGCGGTGACCAGTTCGCGGACCTCCTCGTGGTACGCCTTGCAGCCGTCGCACAGGTAGTCGCGCAGCAGGGGGGCGTCGGTGAGCTGCTTCTGCACCTCGGGGCGCTTGTCGTCCAGGACCCGCAGCGGGTTGATGTCGGCCCGGCGCAGGGTGTCCGCGTCCAGGTCGAGGCCGCGCAGGAACTCCTGGAGGGCGGCCCGGTAGACCGGGCGGCACTCCTTGTCGCCCAGGGAGTTGAGCAGGATGCGGAAGTCGCGCAGGCCCAGCGAGCGGTACGCCTGGTCGGCCAGGATGATCAGCTCGGCGTCGAGCGCCGGGTCCTCCGCGCCGATCGCCTCGGCGCCGACCTGCGAGAAGTGGCGGTAACGGCCCTTCTGCGGGCGCTCGTAGCGGTAGTAGGAGCCCGAGTACCAGAGCTTGACCGGGAGGTTGCCCGCCTTGTGCAGGTTGGCCTCCAGGGCGGCGCGCAGTACGGAGGCGGTGCCCTCGGGGCGCAGGGCGAGCTTGTCGCCGCCCTTGGTCTCGAAGGCGTACATCTCCTTGGTGACGATGTCGGTGGACTCGCCGACGCCGCGGGCGAACAGCTCGACGTTCTCGAAGCCGGGGGTCTCGATGTAGCCGTAGCCGGAGTCGCGCAGCGGGGCCGCGATCGCCTCGCGGACCGCCAGGTACGTGGCGGAGTCCGGCGGGGTCAGGTCGTAGGTGCCCTTGGGGGCCTTGAAGGTGCTCACGGGAGGTCTCTCGTCACATTCCTCGTCGGGGAGCCGACTGCCGCGCTCCCTGGCCGGGAGCCGCCTGCCGCAGATACGGGTTGGCGGCGCGCTCCTGGCCGATGGTCGTCTGGGGGCCGTGTCCGGACAGCACCACGGTCGCGTCGTCGAGCGGCAGGACCACGCGGGTCAGGGACTCGAGCAGGTCGGTCATGGAGCCACCGGGCAGGTCGGTGCGTCCGATGGAGCCGGCGAACAGCAGGTCGCCCGAGAACAGCACGGGCGGGATGTCCGCCGCCTCGGGCAGGCCGAAGGTCACCGACCCCTTGGTATGGCCCGGCGCGTGCGCGACGGTCAGCTCCAGGCCCGCCAGCTCCAGCCGCGCGCCGTCGGCCAGTTCCCGGACGTCGTCCGGCTCCCCCACGCTCAGCTCGCCCATCAGCGGCATCCCGATGGACCGGCCGAGCCCCTTCTCGGGGTCGCTCATCATGTAGCGGTCGGCCGGATGGATCCAGGCGGGCACGCCGCTCGCGCCGCACACCGGGACGACCGAGGCCACGTGGTCGATGTGGCCGTGGGTGAGGACGACGGCGACCGGCTTGAGCCGGTGCTTCTTCAGCGCTTCCTCGACGCCCTGGGCGGCCTGGTGGCCGGGGTCGATGATCACGCACTCCTCCCCGGCGGCCGGGGCGACGAGGTAGCAGTTCGTCCCCCAGGCTCCGGCGGGGAACCCGGCAATGAGCACGATCGTCCTTCGTTGTGTCGATACGGGTGGCTTGTGAGCGCGCTGCGCCCGTGGTCAGAGCCTACCGGCGGTGCCGATTCCTCAGCGAACCCATATACGGTACGGGGCTAACGCAGGCGGTCGGCCCACGAGCACGCACGCGTACCGGTCGGCACACGAAGACGCATAGGAGACAACCCGGTGGTCAGCCAGGAACAGCGGCGGCGTCAGCTCGCCCGGGAGAAGTTCTTGCGGCAGCAGCAGCGGCGTACGTCCGCGCGACGCAAGGCGCGGGTGCGGAACTCGGTGATCGCGTCGGTGCTCGGAGTGGTGCTGGTGGGCAGCCTCGCGCTGTACACGACCGGCACGCTCAAGGGCGACGACGACAAGGAGAACGCGAGCGCGGAGGCGTCGCCCAGCGCGTCGGCGTCCAAGGCCGCCGATCCGTGCGACAAGGCCGCGGCGGGCAAGGTCGCGACCAAGACGTGGAAGAAGGAGCCGGCGATGTCCATCGACAAGTCGGCGGACTACACCATGACGCTGGACACGACGTGCGGCGCGATAGACATCGCCCTGAAGACGTCGGCGGCGCCGCACACGGTGAACTCGTTCAACTTCCTGGCGGCCAAGGGCTTCTTCGACCACTCCACCTGCCACCGGCTCACCACCAGCGGCATCTACGTGCTCCAGTGCGGCGACCCGACCGGACAGGGCACCGGCGGTCCCGGCTACACGATCCCGGACGAGAACCTGAAGGACAAAAGCCTGAAGGACAACATCTACCCGGCGGGCACCGTCGCGATGGCCAACACCGGTCAGGCCGACACCGGCGGCAGCCAGTTCTTCCTGGTGTACCAGGACAGTGAGCTGCCGCCCAGCTACACCCCGTTCGGCACCATCTCGGACGCCGGCATGAAGGTGCTCAAGAAGATCGCCGCCGCAGGTGAGAGCACCGGAGCCGGGGACGGGGCGCCGAACGCGACGGTCGTGATCGACAAGGCCACCGTCGCGAAATCCTGACCGCCGGCCGCCGAATTTCGGTCGTGCGGGATGCGGACAGGTCACCTGCCGTTCGCCTATGTTGGCGGTGACGAAACTGTGGACGATGCCCGGGGGTGGGAAAGCCCTCCGCAGGCATCATGTGGAGGAGGCGCTGTGAGCAGCGACCCGTGGGGCCGCGTCGACGAGACGGGGACCGTGTACGTGCGTACGGCCGACGGCGAGCAGGTCGTCGGTTCCTGGCAGGCCGGCTCCCCCGAGGAGGCGCTGGCCTACTTCGAGCGCAAGTACGAGGGTCTGGTGGTCGAGATCGGCCTCCTCGAGAAGCGGGTGCGGACCACCGACCTGTCGGCGAAGGACGCCCAGGCCGCGATCCAGCATCTGCGCGAGCAGGTCGACGCGCACCACGCGGTCGGCGACCTGAACGCGCTCAGGGAGCGGCTGGACAAGCTCGTGGAGCTGGTGGAGACCCGCCGCGAGGAGCGCAAGGCGCAGCGGGCCAAGCAGTCCGACGAGGCCCGCCACGCCAAGGAGGCCCTGGTCATCGAGGCCGAGGAGCTGGCCGCGTCCGACCAGTGGCGGGCGGCCGGCGAGCGGCTGCGGGCGCTGGTGGACACCTGGAAGGGGCTGCCGCGCCTTGACCGCAAGTCCGACGACGAGCTGTGGCACCGCTTCTCGCACGCGCGCTCGGCGTTCTCCAAGCGGCGCAAGCAGCACTTCGCGCAGCTCGACGCGCAGCGCGAGGAGGCCCGCCGCACCAAGGAGCGGCTGGTCGGCGAGGCCGAGGCGCTGTCCGGTTCGACGGACTGGGGTCCGACGGCCGCGCGGTACCGCGACCTGATGACCGAGTGGAAGGCGGCGGGCCGCGCCCAGCGCGAGCACGAGGACGATCTGTGGAACCGCTTCCGCGGAGCCCAGGACGTCTTCTTCGCCGCGCGCAGCTCGGTCTTCGCCGAGCGGGACGCCGAGCAGACCGAGAACCTCAAGCTCAAGGAGGAGCTGGCCGAGGAGGCCGAGAAGCTCCTGCCGATCACGGACCTGAAGGCGGCCCGCGCCGCGTTCCGTGCGGTCAACGAGCGCTGGGAGGCCATCGGGCACGTGCCCCGGGACGCCCGGCCGAAGGTCGAGGGCCGGATGCACGCGGTCGAGCGGGCGCTCCAGGACGCCGAGGAGGCCGAGTGGCGCCGGACCAACCCGGAGGCACGCGCGCGTGCCGAGGGTCTGACCGGTCAGCTCCAGGCCGCCGTGGACAAGCTGCGCGGCCAGATCGAGACGGCCCGCGCGCAGGGCAACAACGCCCGCGCGGACAAGCTCCAGCGCGAGCTGGACGGCCGCCAGGCGCTCCTTGACCAGGCGCTGAAGGGGCTCCAGGAGTTCGGCGGCTGACGCCACACATGACGAGAAGGGGCCCCGCTCAGGGGCCCCTTCTTCATGTGCGCCCGTCGGTACTACGAGGGCCTGCGCGCCGACGTCACCCGGTACACGTCGTAGACGCCCTCGACGCCGCGTACGGCCTTCAGAACATGGCCGAGATGTTTCGGGTCGCCCATCTCGAAGGTGAAGCGGGAGGTGGCGACCCGGTCGCGGGAGGTCTGGACGGCCGCGGAGAGGATGTTGACGTGCTGGTCGGACAGCACCCGCGTGACGTCCGACAGCAGCCGGGAGCGGTCCAGGGCCTCGACCTGGATGGCGACCAGGAAGACCGAGGACTGGGTGGGCGCCCACTCGACCTCCAGGATGCGCTCGGGCTCGCGGGAGAGCGAGTCCACGTTGACGCAGTCGCTGCGGTGCACGGATACGCCGCTGCCCCGGGTGACGAAGCCGATGATCGGGTCGCCGGGGACGGGCGTGCAACATCGGGCGAGCTTGACCCAGACGTCGTCGACGCCCTTGACCACCACGCCCGGATCGGCGTTGCTGCGCCGCTTGCGGCCGCGGCCCCGGGACGGCGGTACCGCCTCGTCGATCTCCTCGGTGGCCGCCTCCTCGCCGCCGAGCGCCTGGACCAGCTTCTGCACGATGTTCTGCGCGGAGACATGGCCCTCGCCGATCGCCGCGTACAGCGCGGAGATGTCGGAGTAGCGCATCTCGTGGGCGAGGGTGACCAGGGAGTCGCCGGTCAGGATGCGCTGGATGGGGAGGTTCTGCTTGCGCATGGCGCGGACGATGGCGTCCTTGCCCTGCTCGATGGCCTCGTCGCGGCGCTCCTTGGAGAACCAGGCGCGGATCTTGTTGCGGGCGCGCGGTGACTTGACGAAGCCGAGCCAGTCGCGGGACGGGCCGGCGCCGGGGGCCTTGGAGGTGAAGACCTCCACCAGGTCGCCGTTGTCCAGGGTGGACTCCAGCGGCACCAGGCGGCCGTTGACCCGGGCTCCTATGGTGCGGTGGCCGACCTCGGTGTGGACCGCGTAGGAGAAGTCGACGGGGGTGGCGCCCGCCGGGAGCGCTATGACGTCGCCCTTGGGGGTGAAGACGAAGACCTCGTTGCGGGACAGGTCGAACCGCAGCGACTCCAGGAACTCGCCGGGGTCCTCGGTCTCCTTCTGCCAGTCAAGGAGCTGGCGCAGCCACGCCATGTCGTTGAGGTGGTCGTCCTTGCCGGTGGTGCGGGGCGCGTCGGAGCGCACCTTGGAGGCTCCGGCCACGGCCTCCTGCTTGTACTTCCAGTGCGCGGCGATGCCGTACTCGGCGCGGCGGTGCATGTCGAAGGTGCGGATCTGGAGCTCGACCGGCTTGCCGCTGGGCCCGATGACCGTGGTGTGCAGCGACTGGTACATGTTGAACTTGGGCATCGCGATGTAGTCCTTGAACCGCCCCGGAACCGGGTTCCAGCGGGCGTGCACCGTGCCGAGCGCCGCGTAGCAGTCGCGGACGGTGTCCACCAGGACGCGGATGCCCACCAGGTCGTAG
This sequence comes from Streptomyces sp. JW3, assembly GCF_052216785.1. Taxonomy (NCBI): domain Bacteria; kingdom Bacillati; phylum Actinomycetota; class Actinomycetes; order Kitasatosporales; family Streptomycetaceae; genus Streptomyces; species Streptomyces sp. JW3. The sequence goes on from NZ_JBQOUX010000005.1 coordinate 24,663, forward strand.
ATCTCCGCGAAGTCCCGGCCGCGGACGATCATCTTCTGGTAGACGCTGTAGTAGTGCTTGGGGCGGCCGGTGACGGTCGCCTTGATGCGGGCGGCGCGCAGGTCCTGCTGGACCTCGTCGGTGACGACCGCCAGGTACTCGTCGCGCTTGGGGGCGCGCTCGGCGACCAGGCGGACGATCTCGTCGTACATCTTGGGGTAGAGGATCGCGAAGGCGAGGTCCTCCAGCTCCCATTTGATGGTGTTCATGCCCAGGCGGTGGGCGAGCGGCGCGTAGATCTCCAGGGTCTCGCGCGCCTTCTTCTCCTGCTTCTCGCGCTTGAGGTAGCGCATGGTGCGCATGTTGTGCAGCCGGTCGGCGAGCTTGATGACCAGGACGCGGGGGTCCTTGGCCATGGCAACGACCATCTTGCGCACCGTCTCGGCCTGCGCGGCCTCGCCGAACTTGACCTTGTCCAGCTTGGTGACGCCGTCCACGAGCAGCGCGACCACGTCGCCGAAGTCGCGGCGCAGGTCGTCCAGGCCGTACTCGGTGTCCTCGACGGTGTCGTGCAGCAGCCCGGCCATCAGGGTGGCCGGGTCCATGCCCAGCTCGGCGAGGATGGTGGTGACGGCGAGCGGGTGGGTGATGTACGGGTCGCCGCTCTTGCGCTTCTGACCGCGGTGCCAGCGCTCGGCGACCTGGTAGGCGCGCTCGATCTGGCGCAAAGTCGCCGTTTCGATCTTGGGGTCGTTGCCGCGGACTATGCGCAGCAGCGGCTCCAGCACCGGGTTGTAGGGGTTGGCGCGCTGGACGCCGAGGCGGGCGAGGCGGGCCCGGACCCGGTTGGAGGAGCCGGTGCGGGCGGACTGGCCGGCGGGCGCGCGGACCACCGGCGCGTTCCGCGTGTGCTCCGGGGGCGCGGGCTTGGGGTGCGCCTGCTGCTCGGCCGGCTTGTCGACGGGCGCGGACTGGGTGTGCTGGAGCGTCCCGCGGGTGTCGTTGGTCGCGTGCGGCGCGGTGGGCGCGGGCTTGGCCGCGGGCGCCGAGGCGGACTCGGGCTTGGCGGCGGTCAGTGGCTGGGCCTCGTCTGGCAAGAGGACTCCTCGTGCGCGATCCGGGTCCCCCGGTCAGGCTCCGGAAACCCCATGGTAGCCATCCTGGGTCGCAGGATCGCCTTCAGGCCGTTGTGAGACCCGTCTACGGGAGAAACGCCTGGGGCGGGCGCCGGATTCCTCCGAGCCCGCCCCTTGTGTGTCGTGCCGGTGTCCGGCCGGCCGCGCCGTGGTTATCCGACGGTGAGCAGCGCGTGCAGCGGGGCGCCGTCCAGGGCCGGTGCCAGGCGGGCGCGTCCGTTCAGGAAGGCCAGCTCCATCAGGACCGCGACGCCCGCGGTGCGCGCCCCGGCCCGGCGGATCAGCTGGAGCGACGCCTCGGCCGTGCCGCCGGTGGCCAGCACGTCGTCGACGACCAGGACCCGGTCGTCGGGGTCGAGGTCCTCGGCGTGGATCTCGATCTCGGCCGAGCCGTACTCCAGGTCGTACGTCTGGCCGAGAGTGGCTCCGGGCAGCTTGCCCGCCTTGCGTACGGGGATGAAGCCGAGGCCGGCCCGGACGGCGACCGGGGCGCCCAGGATGAAGCCCCGGGCCTCCAGGCCGACGACCTTGGTGGCGCCGGTGTCCTTGGCGATGCCGGCCAGGGCGTCGGTCAGGGCGCCGAACGCCTCCGGGTCGGCGAGCAGCGGGGTGATGTCCTTGAACATCACGCCCGGCTCCGGGTAGTCCGCCACGTCCCGGATGCGGCTGAGCAGCAGCTCGGTCAGGGTGGTCATCGGCGCTTCCCCGAGGGTCGGCCGCGGCCGCGGCCCCGGGACGCGGGCTGGTTGCGGGGCCCGACGACCGCGGGCGCGGCGTCCTCGGGCCCGTCGCCGTCCTCGTCGGCGTACCGCTCGTCACCGACCTCGTGCTCCGGCGGCTCGCCCTTGGAGGCGGCCTGGGCCCGCTTGGCCAGGACGCGTTTCCTGAGCGCCTTCATCTTCGGCTCGCGCTCCTTGAGGTCGGCGACGAGCGGCGTGGCGATGAAGATCGAGGAGTACGCGCCGGCCGCGAGACCGACGAACAGCGACAGCGAGATGTCGTTGAGCATGCCGGCGCCGAGCACGCCGCCACCGATGAAGAGCAGGCCCGCCACCGGCAGCAGCGCGACCACCGTGGTGTTGATGGAGCGGACCAGGGTGCTGTTGATCGACCGGTTGGCGATCTCGGCGTAGGTCCAGCGGGTCTGCTTGGTGATGTCCTTGGTCTGTTCCTTGAGGCTGTCGAAGACGACCACCGTGTCGTACAGCGAGTAGCCGAGGATGGTCAGCAGACCGATCACCGTGCCCGGGGTGACCTCGAAGCCGACCAGGGCGTAGATGCCGACCGTGATGGTGATGTCGTGGATCAGCGCGACGAAGGCGGCCAGTGCCATCCGCCACTCGAAGGCGATCGCCAGGTAGATCACCACCAGGACCAGGAAGATGCCCAGGCCCTGCCACGCCTTGTTGGCGATCTGGTCGCCCCAGCTGGGGCCGACCAGCTCGGCGTTGATCTGCTCGGCGTCGACCTTCAGGTCCTTGGCCAGCTCTTTCTTGATCTGGTCCGACTTGTCGGTGTCGATGCCGGCGATCTGGATGCGCATGCTGCCGTCACCGAGCTGCTGCACGATCGCGTCGTGGCCGGAGGCCGTCTCCGCGTGCTCCTCGGCCTGCGAGACCGAGGCGCTGACGTTCTTCGGGGTGGTGAAGACGGCACCGCCCTGGAACTCGATGCCCATGTGCAGGCCGCGCACCGACAGGCCGACGATGGCCGTGATGGTGATCAGGATCGAGATGCCGTACCAGATCTTGCGGTTCTTGACGAAGTCGTAGCCGACCTCGCCGTGGTGCAGTCGGGCGCCGAGCTCGCCGAGTTTCGACATCTCTCACGCCTCCTTCGGGTCGACAGGGCCGGCGGGACGGGCGGGGCGGCGCGTGCTGCGCAGCGGCGGCTTGGCCCCGAGGCTCTTCGGGTCGAGCCCGGACCACTTGTGGCCGCTCGCGAAGAACTTGCGGCGGGCCATCAGCGTCAGCAGCGGCTTGGTGAAGAGGAACACGACCACCACGTCGAGCAGGGTGGTCAGGCCGAGCGTGAACGCGAAGCCCTGGACCTTGCCGACGGAGACGATGAAGAGCACCGCGGCGGCGAGGAACGACACGAAGTCGGAGACCAGGATGGTGCGCCGGGCGCGCGGCCAGCCCCGCTCGACGGCCGGGCGCAGTGAGCGGCCCTCGCGGATCTCGTCCCGGACCCGTTCGAAGTAGACGATGAACGAGTCCGCCGTGATGCCGATGGCGACGATGGCCCCGCAGACGGCCGGCAGGTTCAGCGCGAAGCCGATGGTCGGGCCGAGCAGCGCCATGATCACGTAGGTGAGGATGCCGGAGATCAGCAGCGAGGCGAGCGCGATGAACGACAGGCCCCGGTAGTAGAACAGCAGGTAGAGCACGACCAGCACGAGTCCGATGCCACCGGCGATCAGACCGGCCTCCAGCTGGTCACCGCCGAGCGCGGCGGTGACGGTGGTGACGCTGTCCTCCTTGAAGCTCAGAGGGAGGGCGCCGTAGGAGAGCATGTTGGCGAGGCTCTGGGCCTCCTCCTGCGTGAAGCTGCCGGAGATCTCCGCGCTGCCGCCGGTCAGCGCCTGGCTGACGTACGGGTCGGAGACGACCTCGTTGTCCAGGACGATCGCGAACTGGTTCTGCGGGGACTGGTTCTGCGCCAGCTTGCCGGTGATGTCGGCGAACTTCTTGGTGCCGGCCTTGGTGAAGTCCATCGTGACGGTCCAGCCGGCGGCGGTCTGCGTGTTGAAGACCGCGGAGGCGTCGTCGACGTCGGTGCCGTCGACCTCGGCGGGGCCGAGCACGTACTTCTGCCACTGGCCCTGCGAGTTCTGGCCGCAGGCGACCATGGAGTCGTCGTCCTTGGCGCCGTCACCAGCCTTGGCGCGCTGCGCCGCGTCGGTGCAGTCGAGCTTGGTGTACGCCGTCTGGAGGGCGGTGTCCTCGGCGGAGGCGGAGGCGGAGGCCGATGCGCTGGCACTGGCGCTCGGGGACGCGGAGTCGGAGGCGGTCGCCGAGGGGGTGTCGTCGGCCTTCAGGGCGTCGGTGACCGCGCGGCCCTGCGAGGTGGCGGACGCCGAGGCGCTGTCGGAGGGCGAGGCGCTCTCGTCCCCGTCGGTGGCCTTCTCGGAGGCGCTGTCGGACGGGCTGGCCGACGCGGAGGCGCTGTCGGAGGCGCTCGCCGAAGGGCTGGCCGTGGCGGCTGCGCCGGAGACCTCGGTGGCGAGCACCGGACGGAAGTAGAGCTTGGCGGTGGTGCCGACCTGCTCCCGGGCTTCCTCCGAGTTCGTCCCCTTGGGGATGTTGACGATGATGTTCCGGTCGCCCTGGGTCTGTACCTCGGCCTCGGAGACACCCAGACCATTGACACGGCGTTCCATGATCTCGACCGCGGTGTCCATGTTGGTCTTGTTGATCGCGGATTCCTGGCCGGGCTCCGATTCGGCCCGGAGCGTGATGCTCGTGCCGCCGGCCAGGTCGATACCGAGACGCGGAGTGGTGTGCCCGGAGGCGAACATCCCTCCGGTGAGCGCCACGATGGCGATCAGGATCAGGGCCAGCGAGCGCCCCGGCTTGCTCTGGGCGCTCGCGTTCCGGCCCTTTTTAGGTGCTGCCACCTTCTCGTACTCCCTCTCGGGCCGCCTCGCGCACCGGTGCGCCGACGGCCATGACATGGTGTCGGGATCCCGTGGGAACCGCGCATGTCCGAGGGCGCGCGGGCCCGGCCCACGCGCCCCGGGGCACGGTTACTTCGCCTCGGAGTCGTCCTCGGACTTCTTCGGCTGCTCGGCCGGCTTCGCCTCGGCGGGCGTGGTGTCCTTCGCGGGCGCGGCGTCCTCGGCGGGCGCGTCGGCCGCGTCCTTCTTGCCGAGCTCGATCTTGCTGTCGGAGGCGTCGGGGGCGACGGCCGCGGCGGAGTCGTCGGACTCCGTGAGGGAGGAGGCGTCGTCCGGGACGAGGTCCTCGTCGGACTTCAGGTCGTGCTCGATGCCGTGGACGATGCGGTTGTACTCGTCGTCGGTCAGGACGGCACCGATCGAGTTCTTGGCGAAGAGCAGCTCGACGCCCGGACCGGCGTCGATGAGGACCGTGTCGTCGGTGACCTCCTTGACCGTGCCGTACATGCCCCCGATGGTGCGGACACCGGAACCGGGCTGCATCTCGTTGCGCATGTTGGCGGCCTGCTGCTGCTTCTTCTTCGCCGACCGGGTCATCAGGAACATGGCCCCGATGAGCACGATGAACGGGAGGAGGGTCACGAGACTCACGGGCGGGTACTTCCTTCACACGACCGCGCTGTGAGCGGCCTGATGGTTGGGGGTGTGACACGCCGCCGACAAGGGCGGCATCGGCGGAGTCTAAGCGAGTCCGCGCGCAGGGAACAACGCACAGGATGGCACCCAGGTTCCCTGTCCGGCCAATGCCCTGGCCGTCACGGATGGGTCACGCCCCGAACAAGTCGCCTTGTCCGTTTCCCGAGGTGGCCTGGCGGGGCGGGGTGAGACCGAGGTGCGCCCAGGCGGCCGGGGTGCCGATCCGGCCGCGCGGGGTGCGGGCCAGCAGGCCCTCCCTGACCAGGAACGGCTCGGCGACCTCCTCGACGGTCTCGCGCTCCTCCCCCACCGCGACGGCCAGCGTCGACAGCCCGACCGGGCCGCCGCCGAACAGCTTCAGCAGGGCCTGAAGGACGGCCCGGTCCAGGCGGTCCAGGCCGCGGGCGTCGACCTCGTAGACGGCCAGGGCGGCCGCGGCGATGTCGCGGGTGATCACGCCGTCGGCCTTGACCTGGGCGTAGTCGCGGACCCGGCGCAGCAGGCGGTTGGCGATGCGGGGGGTGCCGCGGGAGCGGCCGGCGATCTCGGCGGCGCCGTCGGGGTCGATCTCGACGTCGAGCAGGCCGGCCGAGCGGTGGATCACGCGCTGGAGCTCGGCCGGCTCGTAGAACTCCATGTGAGCGGTGAAGCCGAAGCGGTCGCGCAGCGGGGGCGGCAGCAGGCCGGCCCGGGTGGTGGCGCCGACCAGGGTGAACGGGGGCAGCTCCAGCGGGATGGCGGTGGCGCCGGGGCCCTTGCCGACGATGACGTCGACGCGGAAGTCCTCCATCGCCATGTAGAGCATCTCCTCGGCGGGCCGGGACATGCGGTGGATCTCGTCGAGGAAGAGCACCTCGCCCTCCTGGAGGGAGGAGAGGACCGCGGCGAGGTCGCCGGCGTGCTGGATGGCGGGGCCCGAGGTGATCCGGATCGGGGCCTCCATCTCGGCCGCGATGATCATCGACAGGGTGGTCTTGCCGAGCCCGGGGGCGCCGGAGAGCAGCACGTGGTCGGCGGTGGCGCCGCGGGCGCGGGCGGCCCGCAGCACGAGGTCGAGCTGCTCGCGGACCTTCTCCTGGCCGATGAACTCGTCCAGGTCCTTGGGGCGCAGGGCGGCTTCGACGGCCTGGTCCTCGCCGTCGGCGGACGCGGCGACGAGCCGTTCGGCGGCGGTGTCGTCGGTCGTCTCGTCCCAGTTCATGTGGTGTGCCTCGGGGTTCGGTGGGGGCGGTTCAGCGGGCGCGGTTCAGGGTCTGGAGAGCCGCCTTGAGGAGCTGTCCGACCTGGGGGGTGCCGGCCGCGGCCGCCGCCTGCGGGGCGACGGCGGTCACCGCCTCGTCGGCCTCGCGGGTGGCGTAGCCGAGGCCGATCAGGGCGGCGTGCAGCTGGTCGCGCCAGCCGGTGGAGACCGGGGCGCCGACGGCGGGGGCGCCGATCGGCTCGCCGAGCCGGTCCTTCAGCTCGAGGAGCAGCTTCTGGGCGCCCTTCTTGCCGATGCCGGGCACCGCGGTCAGCGCCTTCTCGTCGCCGGTGGAGACCGCCCTGCGCAGGGCGTCCGGGCTGTGCACGGCCAGCATGGCCTGGGCGAGGCGGGGGCCGACGCCGCTGGCGGTCTGGAGCAGTTGGAACACCTGGCGCTCGTCGTCGGCGGCGAAGCCGTACAGGGTGAGCGAGTCCTCGCGGACCACCAGGGAGGTGGCGAGCTTGGCGGGCTTGCCGAGGCGGAGCGTGGACAGGGTGTTCGGCGTGCACTGGACGGCCATGCCGACGCCGCCGACCTCGACCACCGCGGCGTCGGGGGCGAGGGCGGCGACCGTGCCGCTGACGAAGGCGATCATGCGGGGTGGCCTTTCGGTACGGGGCGTGCCGCGCGGGCCTGCTGGGCCACGGCCTGCTGGAGCCGGTGCTGTGCGGGGGCGCGCCAGATGTGGCAGATGGCGAGGGCGAGGGCGTCGGCGGCGTCGGCGGGCTTCGGCGGGGCGGCGAGCCGCAGCAGCCGGGTGACCATCGCGCCGACCTGCGCCTTGTCGGCGCGTCCGGAGCCGGTGACGGCGGCCTTGACCTCGCTGGGGGTGTGCAGGGCGACCGGGATGCCGCGCCGGGAGGCGCACAGGATGGCGACGGCGCTGGCCTGGGCGGTGCCCATCACCGTGCGTACGTTGTGCTGGCTGAAGACGCGTTCCACCGCGACGTACTCCGGGCGGTGCTCGTCGAGCCACTGCTCGATGCCCTGCTCCACGGCGACCAGGCGGTGGCCGAGGTCCACGTCGGCCGGGGTGCGCACGACGCCGACGCCGATCATGGTCAGCGGGCGGCCGGCGACGCCCTCGACGACTCCGATCCCGCAGCGGGTCAGGCCCGGGTCGACCCCCAGTACGCGCACACTGCCCCCTCCCGTAGATCACCTGTTCACGCAGGCTATCGGGTGCCACTGACAAAAGAACGGCGGGCCGACGAGGACGTGTCCCCCGTCGGCCCGCTCCAGCCCGTGCGCGCGTTACGCGTCGACCTTCTCCATGACCTCGTCGCTGACGTCGAAGTTGGCGAAGACGTTCTGCACGTCGTCGCTGTCCTCGAGGGCGTCGATCAGCCGGAAGATCTTGCGCGCGCCCTCCTCGTCCAGCTCGATCTGCATGGTCGGGACGAAGTTGGCGTCCGCCGACTCGTAGTCGATGCCGGCGTCCTGGAGCGCGGTGCGGACCGCGACCAGGTCGGTGGCCTCGCTGAGCACCTCGTATGTCTCGCCGAGGTCGTTGACCTCCTCGGCGCCCGCGTCCAGGACGGCGGCCAGGACATCGTCCTCGCCCAGCTCGCCCTTGGGAACGATCACCACGCCCTTGCGGTTGAACAGGTACGACACCGAGCCGGGGTCGGCCATGGAGCCGCCGTTGCGGGTCATGGCGACGCGCACGTCGGAGGCGGCTCGGTTGCGGTTGTCGGTGAGGCACTCGATGAGCACCGCGACGCCGTTCGGACCGTAGCCCTCGTACATGATCGTCTCGTAGTCGGCGCCGCCGGCCTCCAGGCCGCCGCCGCGCTTGACCGCGGAGTCGATGTTCTTGTTCGGCACCGACTGCTTCTTGGCCTTCTGGATGGCGTCGTACAGTGTCGGGTTGCCCTCGATGTCGACGCCGCCCATCCGGGCCGCGACCTCGATGTTCTTGATCAGCTTCGCGAAGAGCTTGCCGCGCTTGGCATCGATCACGGCCTTCTTGTGCTTCGTCGTAGCCCATTTAGAGTGGCCGGACATCTGCCTGTCTCCTTCGCGTAACCCATCTACTGAACGAACCCCAGAGATCCTACAAGGCATCCACCGCGCCCCGGGCGCGCACCATGTCGGTGAACAGGCGGTGCACGCGGTGGTCGCCGGTCAGTTCCGGGTGGAACGACGTGGCGAGCGCGTTGCCCTGGCGGACCGCGACGATGTGGCCCTCGTGCTCGGCCAGCACCTCGGCCGCCGCGCCGACGGATTCCACCCAGGGGGCGCGGATGAAGACGCCCTCCACAGGATCGCCGTCGACGCCCTGGATGTCGACCGCCGCTTCGAAGGACTCGTTCTGCCGGCCGAAGGCGTTGCGGCGCACGATCATGTCGATGCCGCCGATGGTCTCCTGGCCGGAGCGCGGGTCGAGGATCTTGTCGGCGAGCAGGATCATGCCCGCGCAGGTGCCGTAGACGGGCAGTCCGTCCCGCACGCGCGCGCGAAGGGGCTCCAGCACTCCGAAGAGGACGGCCAGCTTGGAGATGGTGGTGGACTCGCCGCCGGGCAGGACCAGGCCGTCGACCGCCGCGAGTTCGTCGGGGCGCCGCACCGGCCGGGCCACGGCGCCGGCCGCGGTCAGGGCGGTGAGGTGCTCGCGTACGTCGCCCTGGAGGGCCAGCACCCCCACCACGGGTGCGGTCATCACCAGCCCCGGTTCGCGTAGCGCTCGGTCTCGGGCAGGACGTCGACGTTGATGCCGACCATGGCCTCACCGAGGTCGCGGGAGGCGTCCGCGATGACCTTCGGGTCGTCGTAGAAGGTGGTCGCCTTGACGATGGCGGCGGCCCGCTTGGCCGGGTCGCCGGACTTGAAGATGCCGGAGCCGACGAAGACGCCCTCGGCGCCGAGCTGGCGCATCAGCGCGGCGTCGGCCGGGGTGGCCACGCCGCCGGCGGAGAACAGGACGACCGGGAGCTTGCCCAGTTCGGCGACCTCCTTGACCAGCTCGTAGGGGGCGCGCAGCTCCTTGGCGGCGGCGTACAGCTCGTGGTTGTCGAAGCCGCGCAGCCGGGCGATCTCGTTCTTGATCTGGCGCAGGTGGCGGACGGCCTCGACGACGTTGCCGGTGCCGGCCTCGCCCTTGGAGCGGATCATCGCGGCGCCCTCGGCGATGCGGCGCAGGGCCTCGCCCAGGTTGGTGGCGCCGCACACGAACGGGGTGGTGAAGGACCACTTGTCGGAGTGGTTGACCTCGTCGGCCGGGGTGAGCACCTCGGACTCGTCGATGTAGTCGACGCCGAGGGACTGGAGCACCTGGGCCTCGACGAAGTGGCCGATGCGGGACTTGGCCATCACGGGGATGGACACCGCGCCGATGATGCCCTCGATCATGTCCGGGTCGGACATCCGGGCCACGCCGCCGTCCTTGCGGATGTCGGCCGGGACCCGCTCCAGGGCCATCACCGCGACGGCACCCGCGTCCTCGGCGATCTTCGCCTGCTCCGGGGTGACGACGTCCATGATGACGCCGCCCTTGAGCTGCTCGGCCATGCCGCGCTTCACGCGGGCGGTGCCGGTCGCGGAAGCCTGGTTCTCGGAGTGGGTGCTGGACACGGAAGACCTCGCTGAAGAAAGGAGAAGGTTTCGGCAGCACTGAGGAAACGTGAACTGAGCAGGCCACAGCAAGGGCCAATGGGAAGGCGGTGGATCCTTTTCGCGCGCGGGGCTCAGGCGGCCCGGTCGACCAGGGCGGTCGGCGGCTCGTCGTCCATCTCGAAGGCCAGCGGGAACGGGGCGTGGCCGGCCAGCCGGAACCAACGGACCTTGCGGTGCTCGCGCAGCCGGCGGGCGGCACCCACGGCGTCGTTGTGGAAGCGGCGGGCCATCGGTACCCGGCGGACCGCCTCGGTGAGTTCCCCGGCCGCCTCCTCGCCGCCGGGGGCCTCCTTGAGCGCTTCCACCTGGTGCCGGTCGCCGAACACCGCCCGCAGCGCCTGGCTCAGCTCGCTCTCGGCGACCTCCCGCTGCTCCTCCTCGGCCTGCCGGGCGGCGTGCGCGGCCTCGTACAGGACGATCGAGGCGGCCGGGTCCAGGACGCCGGAGGTGGCCAGTTCCTGGGCGACGGAGGCGCGGCGCAGCAACTGGGCGTCCAGCGCGGCGCGGGCGGCGTCGATCCGGGCGTGCAGGCGGTCCAGGCGGCCCGCCGTCCAGCTCAGGTAGAGGCCGATCGCTACGAGGGCTACGGCGATCCAGATCAGGGTTGCGGTCACGCTGCGCCAACTTACCGGGCCGGGTTCCTCCCGTGCGCGGTGCTCATCGCGGCCGTCAGTCCCGGGCCAGTCCGAACCGTGCCCGCAGCCCCGTGGCCCGCTCGTCCGCGGCCACCGCCGCCGCGCCCGCCGTCACCGTCTCGTAGACCGACAGGATGTCCGCGCCGACCGTCGACCAGTCGAACCGCCGCACGTGCGCGCTGCCCCGCTCGCGCAGTTCGGTCCGCCGCGCCGGGTCCGCCAGCAGCCGCAGCGCCGCCGCGGCCAGCGCGTCGGCGTCCTCGTTGGGGAACAGCTCGCCGGCCGCGCCCCGGTCCAGCACCTGGGCGAAGGCGTCCAGGTCGGAGGCGAGCACCGGGGCGCCCGCCGACAGGGCCTCGACCAGGATGATCCCGAAGCTCTCGCCGCCGGTGTTGGGCGCCACGTACAGGTCGACGCTGCGCAGGAAGCGGGCCTTGTCCTGGTCGCTGACCATGCCGAGGAACTCCACCCGGGAGCGCAGCTCCTTCGGCAGCGACTCGACCGCCTCCTCCTCGTCCCCGCGCCCGGCGACCAGCAGCCGGGACCGCGGGCGGGCGGCGAGGATCTTCGGCAGGGCCTTCATCAGCACCGGCAGGCCCTTGCGGGGTTCGTCGATGCGCCCTATGAAGCCGATGGTGTCGCCCTGCCACTCGGGGTTGGGCACGGCCTTGGCGAAGAAGTCGACGTCGACGCCGTTGGGGATGACGACCGCGTCGCCGCCCAGGTGCTCGACGAGGGTGCGGCGGGCGTACTCGCTCACCGCGATCCGGGCGCTGATCTTCTCCAGGGCCGCCTGGAGGATGGAGTACGCGGCGATCATCGCGCGGGAGCGCGGGTTGGACGTGTGGAACGTGGCGACGATCGGGCCCTGCGCCGCCCAGCAGGCCAGCAGGCCCAGTGACGGCGAGGTCGGCTCGTGGATGTGGATGACGTCGAACGCGCCGTCGTGCAGCCAGCGCCGCACCCGCGCGGCGCTCAGGAAGCCGAAGTTCAGCCGGGCCACCGAGCCGTTGTAGGGCACCGGCACCGCGCGGCCGGCCGAGACGACGTACGGCGGCAGCGGGGTCTCGTCGTCGGCCGGGGCCAGGACGGACACCTCGTGGCCGAGGCGGATGAAGTACTCGGCGAGGTCCCGGATGTGGAACTGGACGCCGCCCGGCACGTCCCAGGAGTACGGGCAGACGATGCCGATTCTCATGCGGGCCCCTTCGTGGGGTCGAGGTCGGCGAGCCACAGGCGCTGGAGCATGTGCCAGTCCTGCGGGTGCTCGGCGATTCCGGTGGCGAAGGCGTCGGCCAGCGCCTGTGTCATGACGGACGTCTTCGCCCGCCGGTCGCCTGACTCGGGCACCTCGACCGGCGGATGGACCCGGCCCCGCATGACCGGCGAGTCGTCGTACCAGAGGGTGACCGGCAGCAGGGCCGCCCCGGTCTGCTGGGCGAGCAGCGCGGGTCCGGCCGGCATCCGGGCCGGTTCGCCGAAGAAGCCGACCTCCACGCCGGAGGCGGACAGGTCCCGGTCGGCGACCAGGCAGACCAGTTGGCCGGCCCGCAGTCGCCGGGCCAGCGTGCCGAACGCGGCGCCGCCGCTGTGCGGCAGGACCTCCATGCCGAGGCCCTCGCGGTAGGCGACGAAGCGGTCGTACAGGGTCTCCGGCTTGAGGCGCTCGGCGACCGTGGTGAAGGGGATGCCGAGGTGGGTGGTGACCCAGGCGCCGGCCAGGTCCCAGTTGGCCAGGTGCGGCAGGGCGAGGATCGCGCCCTGGCCGGCGGCCATGGCGTCGGTGAGGTGGTGGAGGTCCTTGACGTCGAGGGACGCCGCGATCCGCGCCCGGCTCCAGGCGGGCAGCCGGAAGGACTCCATCCAGTAGCGCAGGTAGGACCGCATGCCCGCGCGGGAGAGCGCCGCGAGCCGCGCGGGGCTCGCGTCGGGCAGTACGCGCGCGTAGTTGCTCTCCAGCCGCAGCACGCCCTTGCCGCGCCGCTTCCAGGCGAGGTCCGCGACACTCCGGCCGAGCCGCACCGCGACCGGCTCCGGGAGCTTCTTGATGGTGCTCCAGCCGGCGCCGTACAGGGCGTCGGCCAGCCGCTCCTGGGCGCTCACTTGGCCGCCTCGCTCCCCCGGGCCTCCCGCTCGGCCGCGGCCTCCGCCTCGGCGGACTCCCGGCGCACCGTGACGACCCGCTGGACCAGCGTGACCAGGCTGCCGACGGCGACGATCCACAGCGCGACCGGCAGCAGGTACTGGATGCCGGGCACGCCGAACTTGTGCAGCCCCGCGAAACCGGCCGCGACCAGCGAGATGACCAGCCGCTCGGCCCGCTCGATCAGTCCGTTGACGGCGACCGGCAGGCCGATCGACTCGCCGCGCGCCTTGGTGTACGACACCACCTGGCCGCTGGCCAGGCAGAAGATGGAGACGGCGCAGAGCACGTTGTCGTCGCCGGCGCCCGCGTACCAGAGGGCGAAGCCGCCGAAGACCGCGCCGTCCGCGACCCGGTCCAGGGTCGAGTCCAGGAAGGCGCCCCAGCGGCTGGAGCGGCCGAGCTGGCGGGCCATGTTCCCGTCGACCAGGTCGGAGAACACGAACAGCGTGATCACCACCGTGCCCCAGAAGAACTCCCCCATGGGGTAGAAGACCAGCGCCCCCGCGACCACACCCGCGGTCCCGAGGAGCGTGACCGTGTCCGGGCTGACCCCCCGGCGGATGAGAAACGCGGCGAACGGTGTGAGGACACGCGTGAAGAATGCACGCGCGTACTTGTTCAGCATGGCCTTCCCGACGGTCGGTGGCGCCGCGCGGCCCCTGCTGGCCGCCGGCTGGCCCATCGTAGCCACGCGCGCGCGTGCCCGACGGCCGGGCACCCGGACCGTCGCTCGGTGACCGGTGCGCCCAGGGTTCGGGTCCTTCGTATGGACGCGGCGTGACGGGAGTGGAAAGCTCGAAGCACCGCGGGCGTCGCCGGAGCCGCTCGCACGTCGGCCGACGCGGGTCCGCGCCCACAGTGACCTCACCGTGCACGGGAGGCAAGGTTATGGGCGACAAGGCGCACACACACCCCGGAGCCGCCGGCAGGGCACAGGCGGCCGACCAACCCGCGTCCGTACGGAATGTGGTGCTGGTCGGCCACTCCGGATCGGGCAAGACCACGCTGGTGGAGGCCCTCGCGCTGACCGCGGGGGCGCTGAACCGGGCGGGCCGCGTCGAGGACGGCGGCTGCGTCTCCGACTACGACGACATCGAGCACCGCCAGCAGCGCTCCGTACAGCTCTCGCTGGTGCCGGTGGAATGGGACGGTGTCAAGATCAATGTCCTCGACACCCCCGGGTACGCCGACTTCGTCGGGGAGCTGAGGGCCGGTCTGCGGGCGGCGGACGCGGCCCTCTTCGTCGTCTCGGCCGCGGACGGGGTGGACGGCTCGACCCGCGTGGTGTGGGAGGAGTGCGCGGCCGTCGGCATGCCGCGCGCCCTCGTGATCACGCACCTGGAGGCCGCTCGGGCCGACTTCGAGGAGATGACCCGGATCTGCGCCGAGGCGTTCGGCGCCGACGACCCGGACGCCGTGCTGCCGCTCTATCTGCCGCTGCACGGCCCGCCGCACCCGGACGGCCACGCGCCCGTGACGGGTCTGATCGGCTTGCTGACGCAGCAGCTGTTCGACTACTCGACCGGCGAGCGCAAGGAGTCCGAGCCGGGCGCGGACCAGCTCCCGCTGATCGAACGGGCCCGCGACCGGCTGATCGAGGGGATCATCGCGGAGAGCGAGGACGAGACCCTCATGGACCGCTATGTGGGCGGCGAACCGGTCGATGTCAAGACCCTGATCCAGGACCTGGAACGGGCCGTGGTGCGCGGCGCCTTCTTCCCGGTGCTCGCCGCCGCCCCCGCCGCCGAGGGCGCCCGCCAGGGACTGGGCACCGTCGAACTCCTGGAGCTGATCGTCCGCGGTTTCCCGACCCCGCTGGAGCGCGCGGCGCCCCGGGTGACCACACCCGACGGCCGCACCCGGACGCTGAAGCCGTGCGATCCCGGCGAGTCGCTGGCCGCGGAGGTCGTCAAGACCTCCTCCGACCCGTACGTCGGCCGGATCTCCCTGGTGCGGGTGTTCTCCGGCACGCTGTACGCCGACCAGACCGTGCACGTCTGCGGACACGGTCTGGCCGACCGGGGCCACGAGGATCACGACGTCGACGAGCGGGTCGGCGCCCTGTCGACCCCTTTCGGCAAGCAGCAGCGCCCGGTCGGCCATGTCATCGCGGGCGATCTGGCCTGCGTGGCGAAGCTGGCCCGCGCGGAGACCGGCGACACGCTGTCCGCCAAGGACGACCCGCTGCTGATGGAGCCGTGGGAGATGCCCGACCCGCTGCTGCCGCTGGCCATCCAGGCGCACAGCAAACCCGACGAGGACAAGCTCTCCCAGGGCCTTGCCCGGCTGGTCGCCGAGGATCCGACGATGCGCCTGGAGCAGAACCAGGACACCCACCAGGTGGTCCTGTGGTGCCTGGGCGAGGCGCACGCCGCCGTCGCCCTGGAACGACTGCGCAGCCGCTACGGCGTCCAGGTCGACGTCGTACCGCACCGGGTGCCGCTGCGGGAGACGTTCGGCGCGAAGGCGGCCGGGCGCGGGCGGCACGTCAAGCAGTCCGGCGGGCACGGGCAGTACGCCGTCTGCGAGATCGAGGTGGAGCCGCTGCCGGGCGGCGCCGGCATCGAGTTCGTCGACAAGGTGGTCGGCGGCGCGGTGCCCCGGCAGTTCATCCCGTCGGTCGAGAAGGGCGTACGGGCGCAGGCCGCCAAGGGCGTCGCGGCCGGGCATCCGCTGATCGACGTGCGGATCACGCTGCTGGACGGCAAGGCGCACTCGGTGGACTCCTCCGACGCCGCCTTCCAGACGGCCGGCGCGCTGGCGCTGCGGGAGGCCGCCGCCGCCGCCAGGATTCATCTGCTGGAACCGGTGGCCGAGGTCAGCGTGCTGGTCGGCGACGACTACGTGGGCGCGGTGATGAGCGACCTGTCCGGGCGGCGCGGCCGGGTGCTGGGCACCGAGCAGACGGCGGGCGGGCGCACCCTGGTACGGGCCGAGGTGCCGGAGATCGAGATCGGCCGGTACGCGGTGGACCTGCGCTCCCTGTCGCACGGCACGGCCCGGTTCGGCCGCCGCTACGCACGGCACGAGCCGATGCCGCCGCAGGTCGCCGAGCGGGTCCGCGAGGCAGCGCGCGACGGCGCGTGACAGGCGCGTGACCGGCGCCGGGCGCACTCCGGCGGCCCGCGCGCCGCCGGTCTCACTCCAGGCCGGCGGGCGGCTCACACCGTCCGCCGACAGCCACTCGCACCTGGAGTTACGCTGACGACCTGATCAACAGGTGTGCGAAGCACGGAAGTCGGGAAAGCCGCTTGAGCGAGAGCGGTTTCGATCTGGGGGCGGGAATGGCTGACGGCGGGTACGCGGACTTCTTCGGGCCGCAGGTGCCCAGGGCGGGAGACGCGAGCCAGACGGCCACCTTCGCGCTGGCGTCTGCGGCCTACCGGGACAACCCGGTGGAGGAGATCAAGAAGGCCGACAACGACTGGCACCAGACGACCGTCAACCCGGGCCGCTGGGGCCGGGTCTTCCGGCCCAACCTCGGTGAGGCGTTCGCCCAGGCCGTGGTGGGCCGGATGCTGGGCGGTGGCCGCAAGCCGCTGATCCAGTCCTTCGGCACCGAGCCGCAGGTCGTGGTCGAGCACTGCCTGGCGGCCAACCGCATCCGCAAGGAGCGGGACCGGAAACTGACCGTGGTGATGGCGGTGTGCGGGCTGCTGTTCCTGCCCGGCATGCTGGTCTGGCTGCTCGGCTTCCTGATCCGCGGCACGGTCGGCAAGTCGGAGAACAAGCAGGCCGGCGCCCTCGGCACGGCGGTGCTGGTCGCGGTGGGCGCGCTGGCGGTGCTCTTCGTGCTCAAGATGCCGTTCGGCGGGTTCTGGGGCTGGTACGGCCGGCTGGCGGCCGTGCTGCCGGTCGTCGGCTGGTTCTGGGCCAAGCGGATCTGCGAGAGCACCGCGAAGGACCTCAGGGAGCGCTGGAGCAGCCTTCTGAAGGGCGCCAGCGTCGGCGCCAAGGTCCCCGAGGCGGTGCCCAGCAACCCCAACGAGACCGCCGCCGAGCAGCTCCGCCAGAACCTGGCCAAGCTGGGCGCGGAGCAGCAGTCCAACTCGGTCTTCTACGCCGGTCCCAAGGGCATACTCGGCATGGGCACCCGCTGGGGCAGCTGGCAGCTGGCCGAGGAGCTGCTGCCGGCCGACCCCGCCCGGGAGATCCACCCGTTCCGCAGCTGGGACGTCATACGGTCCATCCACGACCAGCTCAGCCTGCTGGAGCGCGGCCCGCTGAACACCAACGGCTTCACCAAGCCGTCGATACGGCACTGGATCGTCACGCCGATCGCGGAGGGCGCCGGCGCGGTCTCCCGCCCGGAGGGCACCGACGTCGAGGCGTACCAGGTCAAGCCGCACGCCATCCAGGAGATCTGCAACAACCAGCAGTTCGGCGCCGGCGACCGGCACTACCTGGGTGTGCAGTGGGTGCTGTGGGACGGGCAGCTGGTGATCACCATGCTGATCACGGTGACGGTGCTGCACTCGACGCTGCGCATCGAGGTCACCGGGCATGCGCTGGGCCCGGTGAACGGCCTGTTCATGGGCGGACCCTCGGCGCCGTCCAAGACGGTCACCAAGTCGTTCAAGCCGTGGGAGACCCGCAAGGTGATGCTCCCGCTGGTCAACACCCAGGAAGTGGTCCGGCTCGCCGTGCGCGCCCCGTTCACCTGGTACACGCCGGCGCTGAACTGGCTGGGCGGCACGATCTCGCTGCCCGAGCCGTTCGGCCTGCGGCACGCCTGGGCCGACCAGCCCTGGCGGCACCGCTTCATGGCCGACGACGCGCTGCGGGCGGCGACGCCCGTGCTGCGCACGGTGCACCGGGCGGCGATCAAGGTGCTGGAGGAGAACGGCGTGAACACCGAGAAGTTCGGCGCCCGGTCGGCGTTCCTCAGCGGGGCGGTGCAGGATCCGACGCCGGGGAAGGCCGACACGTACAACGCGTAGGCGGGGCCGTCAGGGCGTCGGCCACGCCTCCGCGAGCATCTTGCGGGTGTCGCCCAGCAGCTGGGGCAGCACCTTGGTGTGGCCGACCACCGGCATGAAGTTGGTGTCGCCGCCCCAGCGGGGCACGACGTGCTGGTGCAGGTGGGCGGCGATGCCCGCGCCCGCCACCGAGCCCTGGTTCATGCCGATGTTGAAGCCGTGCGCGCCGGAGGCGGTGCGCAGGGCCGTCATCGCCTGCTTGGTCAGCTCGGCCAGCTCGGCGGTCTCCGGGGCGGTCAGCTCGGTGTAGTCGGCGATGTGCCGGTAGGGCACGGCCATCAGGTGGCCGCCGGTGTACGGGTAGAGGTTGAGGACCGCGTAGACCAGCTCACCGCGCCGGACGATCAGGCCGTCCTCGTCCGATTTCGCCGGGATCGAGCAGAAGGGACAGCCGTCGTCGGCGCCCGGGCCGCTCGGCTTGTTCTCGCCCTGGATGTACGCCATCCGGTGGGGCGTCCACAGGCGCTGGAACGCGTCCTGCGTCCCCACTCCCCACTGCTGCTCCGGCTCACTCGTCATGCGTGCAGCATATGGCGTCCGCCTGGGGGAACGGGAAAGGCCCCCGGGTCTCCCGGGGGCCTCGCCGTCGGTCCGATCCGGTCAGGTCCGGTCAGGGCGGGTCAGGTCAGGGCGGGTCAGACCTGTGCCCGGTCCTCGACGACCTTCGCGATCTTCGCGATGGCGTCCTCGACGGGGATGCCGTTCTCCTGGGAGCCGTCGCGGTAACGGAACGAGACGGCACCGGCCGCCATGTCCTCGTCACCGGCGATCACCATGAACGGCACCTTCTGCTTCTGGGCGTTGCGGATCTTCTTCTGCATCCGGTCGGAGGAGGCGTCCACCTCCACCCGCAGCCCCGCCGCCCGCGCCTTCTCGGCGAACTCCTGGAGGTAGGGCACGTGCGCGTCGCCGATCGGGATGCCGAGCGCCTGGACGGGCGCCAGCCAGGCCGGGAAGGCACCCGCGTAGTGCTCAAGGAGGACGCCGAAGAACCGCTCGATGGAGCCGAACAGCGCGCGGTGCAGCATGACCGGCTGCTGCCGGGAGCCGTCGGCGGCGGTGTACTCCAGGCCGAACCGCTTGGGCTGGTTGAAGTCCACCTGGAGGGTCGACATCTGCCAGGACCGGCCGATCGCGTCCTTGGCCTGCACGGAGATCTTCGGGCCGTAGTAGGCGGCGCCGCCCGGGTCGGGAACGAGCGGGAGGTTCTGCTTCTCGGCGGCCTGACGGAGCGCCTCGGTGGCCTCCGCCCAGTCCTCGTCGGTGCCGATGAACTTGTCCGAGTCGTCGCGGGTGGACAGCTCCAGCTCGAACTCGGTCAGGCCGTAGTCGCGCAGCAGGTCAAGGACGAAGGTGAGGAGGGTGTCCAGCTCCTCGGGCATCTGCTCCTTGGTGCAGTAGATGTGCGAGTCGTCCTGGGTGAAGCCGCGCGAGCGGGTCAGGCCGTGCACGACGCCCGACTTCTCGTACCGGTACACGGTCCCGAACTCGAAGAGCCGCAGCGGCAGCTCGCGGTAGGAGCGGCCCCGGGACTTGAAGATCAGGTTGTGCATCGGGCAGTTCATCGCCTTGAGGCGGTAGTTCTGCTCGTCGAACTGGATGGGCGGGAACATGCCCTCCGCGTAGTGCGGCAGGTGCCCGGAGATCTCGAAGAGGTGCTCCTTCGAGATGTGCGGGGTGTTCACGAACTCGTACCCGGACACCTCGTGCCGGCGGCGCGAGTAGTCCTCCATGACCTTGCGGATCACGCCGCCCTTGGGGTGGAAGACCGCGAGGCCGGGGCCCAGCTCGTCGGGGAAGGAGAACAGGTCCAGCTCGGCGCCGAGCTTGCGGTGGTCGCGCTTCTCGGCCTCGGCGAGGAAGTCCAGGTGCGCCTTCAGCTCGTCCTTGGACGGCCAGGCGGTGCCGTAGATCCGCTGGAGCTGGGGGTTCTTCTCGCTGCCGCGCCAGTAGGCGGCGGCCGAGCGCATCAGCTTGAACGCCGGGATGTTCCGGGTGGTCGGCAGGTGCGGGCCGCGGCAGAGGTCCTTCCAGCACAGCTCGCCGGTCTTGGCGTCGAGGTTGTCGTAGATGGTCAGCTCGCCGCCGCCGACCTCGGCGTCGGCGCCGTCGGCGGCCTGCGCGGCGTTGCCCTTGAGGCCGATCAGCTCCAGCTTGTACGGCTCGTCGGCCAGCTCCTCGCGGGCGGCGTCGTCGGTGGTGACCCGGCGGGCGAAGCGCTGGCCCCGCTTCTGGATCTCCTGCATCTTCTTCTCGACGCGCTTGAGGTCGTCGGGGGTGAAGGGCTCCTTGACGTCGAAGTCGTAGTAGAAGCCGTCCCGGATCGGCGGGCCGATGCCCAGCTTGGCCTCGGGGAACAGTTCCTGCACGGCCTGCGCCATGACGTGCGCGGTGGAGTGCCGCAGGATGTTCAGACCGTCCTCGGAGGAGATCTCGACGCCCTCGACGGTCTCGCCGTCCCGCACCACGTACGCGAGGTCCTTCAGCTCGCCGCCGACGCGGGCGGCGACGATCGAGCGCTCGCCGGGGAAGAGCTCGGCGGCCGTGGTGCCCGTCGTCACCACGCGTTCTTCCCGCTCGGAATCGCGTTGGATGATCACACGGACGTCTGACACCGGTCTCTCCTGACTGAAGTGGGCCGCGGCGCCATACCGGAGCGCACGCATGAGGGCGATCGTACCGACCCGGGCCCTCCGCAGGCGAAACAGATACGGCGCGACGGCGATCCGGGCACCCCCGGTGCCCTGCGCGAGGGTGACGAGCGCCACGGTCGGCGGGTGCGCGGCCGGGCCGGGGAAGACGCAGCCGACGGGCACCGGCCGGCCGGCGCGGGCGGTGGTCGCGAGGGGCCTGCGGGCGGACGGCGGCGTACGGCGCGAACAGCCCGGGTATCACCCGAGCGGGCAGCGGACGGAATGTCAACTGCCGTGGGTGATCGAGGGGTTGTGATGACATGGCGTGCTGGTACGAAGGGCCCCTGGCC
This sequence comes from Streptomyces sp. JW3, assembly GCF_052216785.1. Classification (NCBI taxonomy): domain Bacteria; kingdom Bacillati; phylum Actinomycetota; class Actinomycetes; order Kitasatosporales; family Streptomycetaceae; genus Streptomyces; species Streptomyces sp. JW3. Next base: position 45,694 of record NZ_JBQOUX010000005.1, read on the forward strand.
GCGTTCGACACGGAGTCCACGGGTGTCGACGTCGAGACCGACCGGATCGTGTCGGCCGCCGTCGTCGTCCAGGACGCTCCGGGCATCCGGCCGCGGGTCAGCCGCTGGCTGGTGAACCCGGGCGTGCCGGTGCCCGGGGCGGCGACCGCGGTGCACGGGCTGACGGAGGAGCATCTGCGGCTCAACGGCCGCTGGCCGGCGCCGGTGATGTACGAGATGGCTCAGACGCTGGTGGAGCAGGCGCGGGCGGGACGTCCGCTGGTGGTGCTGAACGCGCCGTTCGACCTGACGCTGCTGGACCGCGAGTTGCGGCGGCACCGCGCCTCGTCGCTGGGCCGCTGGCTGGAGCGGACGCCGCTGCACGTCCTCGATCCGCGGGTGCTCGACAAGCACCTGGACCGCTACCGCAACGGCCGCCGCACCCTCACCGACCTGTGCGCGCACTACGACGTACCACTGGAGAGGGCGCACGACCCGGCGGCCGACGCGCTGGCGGCGCTGGAGGTGGCGCGGGCGGTGGGGCGGCGGTACGCGGCCCGCCTCGAGCGCCTGTCCCCCGCCGAGCTGCACCCGCTCCAGGCGGTGTGGCACGCGGCGCAGGCCCGGGGCCTGCAGGCGTGGTTCGCGCTCAGCGGCACGGAGGAGCCGGTGGACCCGGCCTGGCCGCTGCGGCCGGACCTGCCCGCGGCGGCGTAACCGACAACGGAAAACCGGCCCGTCGGATGACGGACCGGTTCTTTCCGGGTGGGCGATACTGGGTTCGAACCAGTGACCTCTTCGGTGTGAACGAAGCGCTCTCCCACTGAGCTAATCGCCCGGGAACGCACTGAACAATACAGGTCCCGGCACGCTTCCTTCAAACCGCTGCCAGGCGGGCGGCCAGTCCGCGCCGCCCGGCCCGCATCATCAGCGTGTGGTTGGCGCGGAAGAGGGCCCGTCCGGGCACCGCGAGCCGGCGCAGCAGCGGCTTGCGGACGTCGACCTCCTGGTCGTAGCGGGCGACGGCGCCGGCGCCGTCCGGGGTGACCGTCCAGCGCGCCCAGCCCTCGATGTCGCCGGACAGCCGCACCTCCAGTACCCCGGCTTCCGGGTCGCGCCGCCCCTCCCGCATGACCTGGGTGAGGTCGTACGGGAGGAGCGAGCGGATCCGGATGGTGCCGCTGGTGTCGTCGAGGCGGGTGACCTCGCGGACCTGCGGCCACCAGCGGGGGTAGTCCTCGATCCGTTCCAGGGCCCGGTACACGTCGGTGACGGGCGCGGGCAGTGCCCACCGGCTGCGGAAGCGGTAATGGTTCCAGTCCACCTCCGCAGCCTGCCCACGCGGGCGCCGGTTACGGCATCCGGTCGCCGAGCAGGGCGAGGTTCTCGATGGCGGCCAGGCCGTACAGGGCGGTGTCGTTGGTGGCGATCCAGGTGGCCTCGCTGCCCGGCACGAGTGCCGTCGGCCCGCTGATCTTCTCGGTGGTCCAGGGCGCGGACTCCTTGTAGCCGTCGGAGTCGTAGAACTTCTGCCACGCGCGCGCGGCGAGCGCCTCGTCGCCGGTCTGTACGGCGGCGTAGGCGTCGAGGCGGGAGTGGCCCTGGAAGAGGATCAGGGAGCCGAAGTTGCTGCCGTAGCGGGCGGCCTGTTCGGTCTTGGAGGCGTTGAAGTAGCGGCAGTAGTCGTAGTACGCCTCGTTGAAGGCGGGGATGTCGACCAGGTCGATGAGTTCGGCGCACAGTTCGCCCAGGCCGAAGACGGCGGACAGGTGGGAGACGCCGACCACTGGCTCGGCCGCCACGGCGAACTCGCCGGTGTCCAGGTCGTACAGGCCGCTGCCCTGGACGAAGCCGTTGGGCTGGGCGGCGATGCCCTTCATGGTGGACAGCACCCGGGCCTTGGCCTTCTCCCACTTGGGGCCCTTGCGTTCCCACTCGGTGAGCCAGGCCGACACCAGGCCGCTCCAGTCGGTGCCGAAGCCGATCGACAGGGCGTGCCGGTCGGGGGTGTAGGCGTCGGTGCGGACCTTGCGGTTGGGGTCGAGGACGAGGAACGTCTCGTCGGAGTCGACGTTGGCGTGCATGAGGTCGCCGACGCGTTCGTCGGCGGTGAGGTAGTAGTAGAAGCGGCGGTACGTGGTGTTGGCGATGCGCTGCTGCTTGGCGCTGTCGGCGTAGTGCTGGACGCCGTGCCGGGTGCCGAGGCCGGCCCATTTGCCCAGGTGGTAGACGTCGACCTCGCCGGTGTGCCGGGTCATCGCCTCGGCGAAGCGGAAGATGTCGGCGCGGCCGGAGCGCAGGTAGGCGTACCAGAGCCACAGGTCGGGCGAGAGTTCGGAGTTGTCCCAGGCGTAGCCGCCGACGTCGTAGCGCCACTGGTGCCGCACCGTGTCGTAGGTGTGCATGATGTCGCCGTAGTCCCAGAAGCCGTACCAGCGGCGCTGCTCCACCTGGTCCTTGTAGTAGGTGAAGAGGAAGTCGAGGTGGTCCTCGATCTTGGCCTTGGCCGGGGTGGAGCGGTCGGGTTCGGCGTACAGGCCCTTGCCGAAGACGCCGGCTTTGATGAGCTGCGCGGGCGGCGCGGCGAGCTGCGGCAGCACGCGGACCGCCTCGACCTGCTGGGCGAGGGTCTCGGGGGCGGGGGTGGCGGCGTTGGCCCAGAAGAGGAGTTCGGAGGTGCGGGCGATGCCGTAGGGGGTGCCGAACTCGGGCTCGTAGTCCTCGTAGGTGATGTTGAGGCCCTCGAGCTGTTCGGCGTAGGTGTCCTGCTCCATGCCGTCGTGGTAGAAGCGCAGGTCCATCGGCTGCGCCTCGGGCGACCAGAGCCAGAGGGTGACCTCGGCCTCGTCGGTCTGGGCGTCGCGGATGTCGAGCTGGGCGGGGTACTTCTCCCAGAAGTCGCGCAGGCCGAAGGAGAGGCCGCCGCTCACCCCGCCGACGTAGCCGAATCCGGAGGCGCGGCGTCCGCCGCCGGCGCCGATCCAGCCGTGGCCCTGCTTGGTGCGCTTGCGCAGGGTGAAGCCGTCGGCGGAGAGCTGGGAGAGGGTGTAGTCGCCCCACTCGGGGATGTACTGGAGGCGGGTGGTGACCCGCTGGTCCCAGGTGGCCGGGTCGGGCAGCTTCTCCCCCGCGTACTGCGCCGCCTGGACGGCCGCTCCCGGGTCGCGGCGCAGTCCGGTGATGCCCTTGACGGCCTCGCGGAGCAGGCCGGTGCCCTCGCCGCCGATGCGGATGTGGCGGTCGTAGGAGGCGTCGCGCATCGGCACGGTGAAGCGGACGCCGAGGCCGCGGATGAAGTCGCCGGACGCCTTGCCGGGTTCCTGGGTGCCGTCGAAGGTGATGGTGTGCACCATGCGGAAGGAGTCGGCGCCCGCGTAGAAGTACAGGCGGATGGAGAACGGCAGCCAGCCGCGGTTGCCCTTGCGGTGCTTGCCGTCGATGCGGACGACCGCGCGGACCGGGCCGTCCTGCTCGACCTCGACCTCGGAGATCGCGCCGTCGAACCGCTCGTACTTGACGGTGCCCTGGTCGCCGTCCTCGATCTCGGGCTGGCGCAGCAGCACCAGGCGGCCGTTCTTGGCGATCTCGGTGCCGTCCCGGGTGACCGACTTGACGAGGGTGGCGCCGTTGGTGCCGATGCGCGCGGTGATGACGCCGGTCGATATGTCGATGGTGCCGCCGCGCTTGGCGACGGTGACCTTCTTCTCGGGGGCGGCCGGGGTGCCGGTGGTCAGGGTGAGCTTGCCGGCGCCCGTGCCGACGGCGTGCGCGGTCCACTTCAGGGAGCCGTCCGGCCAGTAGGCGAGCGGCCAGGACTGGGCGGGTACGGCCGTGCCGTCGGCGTCGGTGACGGCGAAGGTCTGCTCGGCCGGGTGGGTGCCCTTGGGCCAGGGGACGCCGACGGTGGTGCCGGGGGCGGCGCCGAGGCCGCCGTCCTCCAGCCAGTCCAGGGTGACCGGGGCGTCGTCGGCGGTGGCGGCGGCGGGCGCGGCCTGCGCGTTCCTGGCGCCCAGGGCCCAGCTGAACTGGGCGGCGGCGCCGGCCACGGCGGCGGCCTTGAGAAGGGATCTGCGGGGGATGGGAGACATGACCTTTCCTTCCTTGCGGGTGCGAGGGAGCCTTGCGGGTGAAAGGGGGTGCCCTTGCGGGTGCGCGGGAGCGTCCTCCGAAATGTCAAGGGCATGACAGAGGAAGGCGCGGCGCGCGGGGCGCCGCTCCCTGGGGAGGGTTCAGGAACGGCCGTACCGCCGATCCACGGCGACGGCCGCCGCCGCGACGGCCCCGAGCACCGGGACCGCCAGCGGCGCCACGAACAGCGCGGAGCCGGCGACGACCGCCAGTCCGCAGACCAGCAGCAGGGAGCCCGCCGGGTCACGCAGGGTCCGCCGGCCGGCCGCGGCGAGCAGCGCGCGCCAGGAGGCGCCGGGCGCCCACACCGCCGCCGCGCGCAGCCCGGCCACCGTGAGGACGAGCAGCGCGAACAGGCCGACCGCCCCGGCGAGCGGTCCGCCGGGCAGCCCGGCCCGCGCGGCCTGGACGTCCACCCAGACCGCGCCCGCCGCCGCCCACCAGGCGAGCCCGGCGGCCCAGCCGCGGCGCACCGCCGACCGGAAGTCGGCGGTGAACTCCCGTGCCCCGCCGCGCTGGTGGCCGGTCCGGCGGCGCAGGTGCCGGGCGCCGGCCGCGAAGGCGGCCGGCCAGGTGACGACGCCCAGGCAGGCCACGCCGATCCACACGCCGGTGAGCATGGACTCGGCGAACACGGCGAAGCGTTCGCCGCCGAACACGGGCTCCTTGCGCGCCTTCACACGTGCCTCAGCCATGCTGACCGCCTCACTTCAGTCCGGACGTCGCCATGCCGTCGATGAGATAGCGCTGGAAGGCCATGAAGAAGGCGACCACCGGGACCAGCGCCACCAGCGACATCGCGATCATGCTGCCGTAGTTGGAGATGCCCTCCTGGTCGCGGAACATCATCAGGCCGAGCGAGACGGTGTACTTGGAGGGCGTGTTGAGGTAGATCAACGGCCCCATGAAGTCGTTCCAGGCGTTGATGAAGGTGAAGATGGCGCTGGTGATCAGGGCGGGGCGGCACAGCGGCAGCACGATGGACCAGTAGGTCCGCAGATGTCCACAGCCGTCCAGCTTGGCGGCCTCGTCCAGCTCGCGCGGCAGTCCGCGCATGAACTGCACCATAAGGAAGACGAAGAACGCCTCCGTGGCCAGGAACTTGCCCGCCACCAGCGGCACCAGGGTGTCGACCAGCTCCAGCTTGCGGAACATCACGTACTGCGGGATGAGCAGCACGTGGTACGGCAGCAGCAGGGTGCCGATCATCAGGGTGAACAGCAGGTTCCGCCCGGCGAACCGGATCTTGGCGAAGGCGTACGCGGTCAGCGAGGCGGACAGCACCACACCGACCACGGCGAGCACCGCGTACATCAGCGAGTTCACGAAGAAGCTGCTGATGGAGATGCCAGAGATGCCGTCGGCGAGTCCCGAGAAGTTGGCCCAGACGGGCTTGGTCGGCAGCAGGTCCAGGCTGGCGATGATGTCCTTGCTCGGCTTGAACGAGGCGCCGACCACCCAGATCACGGGGTAGAGGACGACCGCCAGGACGAGGAGCGCGCCCACGTGCCAGGCGATCGATCCGGTGCGCCGCCGCTCACTGGCGGTGCGCACGGCGGGGCTGGTGGCGGTGGTCACTTGGCGGCCTCCTCGTAGTGCACCCACTTCTTCTGCGACCAGAACAGCACCGCCGTCACCAGCGCCACCGCGACCACCAGCGTCCAGGCCATCGCGGAGGCGAAGCCCATCTGCGCCTCCTTGAAGCCCTTCTGGTAGAGGTAGCAGGTGTAGACGAGGGTGGCGTCGGCCGGCCCGCACCGGGTGTCGGAGACGACATAGGCGGAGCCGAACACCTGGAACGCGTGGATGGACTCCAGCAGCACGTTGAAGAACAGCACCGGGGAGATCATCGGCAGCGTGATGTTCCAGAACCGGCGCAGCGGACCGGCCCCGTCCACCTCGGCCGCCTCGTACAGCTCCCGGGGGACCTGCTTGAGGCCGGCCAGGAAGATGACCATCGGCGCGCCGAACTGCCAGATGCTCAGCGCCACCAGGGCGTAGATGACGTAGTCCGGGTTGCCGATCCAGCCGCCCACGTCGAGGCCGAAGATCTTCTGGCCGCGGTCCACGACCGCGTCGTCGGAGAACAGCGCCCGCCACACGAAGCCGACCGAGACGCTGGCCCCGATCAGCGAGGGCAGGTAGAACGCGGCCCGGTACAGCCCCTGGCCGCGCCGTTTCTGCGCCAGCAGCATGGCGACGCCGAGCGCCAGCAGCAGTTTCAGCGGGGTGGCCACGACGACGTACTTCAGGGTGACCTCGACCGACTTCTGCCAGCGCGGGTCCTGGAACATGGTGGTGAAGTTGTCCAGGCCCACCCACTGCGGCGGCGTGAACAGGTTGTAGCTGGTGAACGCGTAGTAGAGCGACGCGATCATCGGCCCGGCCGTGAGCAGCACGAATCCGGCGATCCACGGCGACATGAAGAGGTAGCCGGCCAGGTTCTCCCGGCGCCGCCCGCGCCGCCCGGCGGCGGGAGCGGCGGACCGCTTCCCGGCCGGGCGCGCGGGCGCTTCCTTGACGAGCGTCATGGTGGTACGTCCCCTCAGCCCGCGAACGCGGCCTTGGCCTCGCTGAACAGCGCCTTGGCGGCGTCGGCCGGCTTGGTCTTGCCCTGGGCCACCTCGCCGCCGATGCGCAGGAAGGCCGCCTCGATGACGTCGGAACCGGACGGGTGCGGGGTGATCTTCCCCAGCAGACCGGCGCCGGCGACCTCCTCCTCGTACGCCTTGACGCCCTTGTTGTTGTCGTCGGTGGGCGTGAACGCCTCGTACTGCTCGCTGGTGGCGAGGATGCCGCGGTCGTAGCCCATGATCTTGCCGACCTCGGGGTCGTGCACCATGAAGTCGATGAACTGGGCGGCTTCCTTGGGGTGCTTGGTGCCGGTGAAGGCGCTGAGCATCAGCGAACCGAGGTACTGGCCGGTGTCCTTGCCGTCCGTGGTCGGGATCGGCGCGAGCCCGTAGTCCGACTCGCCCTCGCCCTCGTAGCGGATGGAGAAGTTGTCCCAGGTGAACTCGCCCGCGGCGAGCCCCGCCGACAGCCCCGACTTCGGCTTGGCCTGCTCGATCTTCTTCGGGTCGGCGACCAGCCCGGACCGGACGCGCTTGTAGCCGTCCTCCCACCACTGGGTCAGATCGTCCTCGGTGAAGCCGAGGTCGGTGTCGGTGTAGAAGGCCTTGCCGTTCTGCCGCAGGTACAGGTCGTACAGGTACATGATGCTGAAGTAACCGGTGTCACCGGCGATCTTCAGCTTGTCCTGGATGGTCTGGAGGGCGTCGAAGTACTCGTCCCAGGTCCAGCCCAGCTTCGGTTCCAGGCCCGCCTTCTTGAACGCCTTGAGGTCGATGACGAGTGCCATGGTGTTGGCGCCGACCGGTATGCCGACCTGCTTCTCGTCGACCTGACCGACCGTCAGGACATTGTTGCGGAAGTTCTCCAGGCTGAGATTTCCCGCGTCCGCCTGCGTCTTGAGGTCCATCAGAACACCGCGCTTGTCGTACTTGCGCAGGAAGGTGACCGAATTCTGGAAAACGTCCGGCGGATTTCCGCCGGAGGCCTGCGTCTGGAACTTCTCCCAGAACGCTTCGTAGTCCGTGAATTCCGGCTTGACCTTGATCTTCGGGTACTTCTTCTCGAAGAGGGCGATCGTCTTCTTGATGGCGATGGCCCGCGGCTCGCCACCCCACCAGGCGTAACGGATCGTCACCGTACCGTCCGACGAGCCGCTGTCACCACCGCACGCGGTGGCCGTCGCGCCTAGTCCCGCGACGGCGAGCGAGGCCCCCGCCACCTTGAGGACGGTCCGCCTCTCCACGTTTCTGTCCTGCTGCATAAGAGCCTCCCCGCGACGTTGCGATCGCCCCATGAATCGTTTCAAGTAAGCGCTTGCTGGCACAAGGTACGGAGGGCCCGGAGGCGCGTCAATGATTCGGACAGGAATTCATATGCGGGAGGAGCGGGCCGCGGCACGGCCGTCCGTCACCTGTTTGCCGCCCGGCGCCCCACGCGTGGCGAGAAGTGCCAGGTCCGCGCCGTGCGACCGAGGGACCGAACAGCGCCGGACCGGTTCGGCCGCCCGCGCCGGAAGGTCACGGTTGGGTGAAGCCCGGCCAAAGCCGTTGCATGGCTCGCACAACGACAGGACGGCCCGGCTCACGATCGTGAGCCGAGCCGTCCTGGATTTCCGGTGGGCGATACTGGGTTCGAACCAGTGACCTCTTCGGTGTGAACGAAGCGCTCTCCCACTGAGCTAATCGCCCGGGTGCGGGAAGAACATTACCGCATGTCAGGGGGTGCCCGTGACCAGCGGGCCGGTGATCGGGCCGGCCGTCGGCCGAGTCACTGGTCCTCGATCTGCCACGGCATCACGAGGCCGAACTTCCACAGGTAGAAGCCGCCGATCGCGGCGATGACCACCAGGCCGATCACCGTCAGAACGATGTTGCGCCGCCGCACCTTGGGGTCGAGTGCCCGCTGTGCCGCCTCGGTCACCTTCCGCTTGGTCCAGCGCAGCACCAGCTGGGCCCAGACGAACTCGGTGGCCCAGATCGCCATGCCGCCGAAGATCACCACCCAGCCGGGTCCGGGCAGCGGCAGCATGATGATGCCGGCCACCACGACCGCGAGGCCGACGACGAAGACCCCGACCTGCCAGCTCAGGTGCAGGGCGCGGCGCGCCTTGACGAATTCGGGCGCCCGCGACCCGAGGCCCCGCTCGCTCTCCGCCCCGTCCGCCTTCGTCCCGTCCGCCACCAAGGTCACCTCGACCGGCTCGCTACTCCCCGTGTTCATACGGCCAAACCCTACCGGAGCGAATCCGGTCACCGGAATGGACGCTCCGGGCCCGCCATTCCTCGGCCGGACGGGGTACCGAAAGCCACGCAAAACACTCAGAGGGGTTTACAACGGCACCGTAGGTGGCATGTCGATTTGGCCGACGTGCGAATCCCCGAGCGCACACTGAGCGAAAGGCCCTGGCGCTTATGAACACCACGGTCAGCTGCGAGCTGCACCTGCGCCTCGTTGTGTCGAGCGAGTCCTCCCTGCCTGTCCCCGCAGGCCTGCGGTACGACACGGCCGACCCCTACGCCGTGCACGCCACCTTCCACACCGGAGCCGAGGAGACCGTCGAGTGGGTGTTCGCCCGCGACCTTCTCGCCGAGGGGCTGCACCGCCCCACGGGCACCGGCGACGTCCGTGTCTGGCCGTCGCGCAGTCACGGTCAGGGCGTCGTGTGCATCGCCCTGAGCTCTCCGGAGGGCGAGGCACTGCTCGAGGCCCCGGCGCGGGCTCTGGAGTCCTTCCTGAAGCGCACAGACGCCGCCGTGCCCCCTGGCACGGAACACCGGCACTTCGACCTCGATCAGGAGCTCTCGCACATCCTGGCGGAAAGCTAGCGCGAGGCCCCACGAACCGCCCGGCGCCGTCGACTCGGGGTGACGGACCGGGCCGGGACAACCGCATAGGGCACACACATCGGCGTCGCCACCGCGGACCACCGCGGGGCGGCGCCGGTGCGCGTTCCGCGCCCCCGGGGGAACCACGGCCGGGCGCAGCCGTGCGCCCCTCGGGGAACCACGGCCGATGCACGGCCGTTGTGCGGGTGTACGGGCATGGGAGGGGGCCGCCCTGGTGCCGTCCTGGTGATTGCGGAGGGTGACCGTCGCGCGGACGGGTGCGGCCGCATCGGCGGCGGACGCCGGGTGCGGATGCCACTACCATCGGCCAGCAATCGGCGGGCGTCCGCCCGTCCTCAGGCCAGGGAGCGAAACGTGCTGATCACCCACGACACCCGGTGTGCGCTCGACACCGTGGTGGATCTGGTGAACACCGCACCGGAGGACGAGTCGTCGCCGGACGGACTGCCGGACGTCGCCGCCCTCAAGGATTTCGTGCGGAACCACGAGATCAGCGACGTCGGCGTGCTCTCCGATTTCGATCTCTCGGCGGTCCGCAGGGTGCGCGGCCGGTTCGCCTCCGTCTTCGCGGCCTCCGACGCCCGCGCCACCGCGAGCCTGATCAACGAGCTGGTCGCCGCCGCGGGTACCACCCCCCGGCTCACCGACCACGACAGCTACGACTGGCACGTCCACTACTTCGCCCCCGGTGCCTCCGTCGCCGACCACCTGGCGGCCGACTGCGGGATGGCGCTGGCCTTCTTCGTGGTCGCCGGGGAGCGGGAGCGGCTGCGGCGCTGCGAGGCGCCCGACTGCCGGCGCGCCTTCGTCGACCTGTCGCGCAACCGTTCACGGCGCTACTGCTCCAGCCGGACCTGCGGAAACCGACTGCATGTGGCGGCCTACCGGGCGCGCCGCAAGGAAGCGGCGGGCTGAGGCGGCCCGAGGGACACGGCCCCGACGCGTCCCCGGCGGGTGGCGCCGGGGAACGCGGGTACGGCTCACAGCAACAGCAGGTCGTGCAGCGAAGCCATGAGCAGCAGGAACCCGATCACCGCAAGGAAGATCATCAGCGGTGGCTGGGAAAGGGCGAAGAGGCATCCGCGTGGCTCTGGCGGCCGGGAAGCGGCATCGCTCTCTGTGGTGTCCAGCTGTGTCGTGTCCAGCATCTCGCGGGTGATGATGGCGCAGTTCACGCCCCGGCGCGATCAACACGCCCGCGAGGCACTTGTGTTCGCCGCAATCCATGATCTTCGGATCGGGTTGTGATCGTTTCCGGACGTTTCGCCAGCTCACTGTGTCGTTTCAACGAGGCGGCGGTAAGCCGAGTCGTGGCTCAGCGGGCCGGGCCGGGCGGTGTCATATGCCGTGCTTCTTCAGGATGGCCTCGATGTCGCTGAAGTCGTCCTCCGAGCGGGGCTTGCCCGCCGGCCGGGCCGCCGCCGGACGCGGGGCGGAACCGGCGCCCAGCGAGGGCGCCGAGGCGCCCGGGGCCACGGCGTCCTGCCCCGCGGCCGCGCGGGCGGCCTCCTTGCGCTCCTTGCGCGTGGCCCGGGTGCCGCCGCGGCGGCGCTCCACGGCGCGGGTGAGCAGGAACAGCAGCCAGGCCACGCCCAGCACCGCGAAGCCCGCCCAGGCCATCGGGCTGAAGGCGGTGTCGGCGATCCACTCGACGACGCCGGTCATCACCAGGCCGACCGGGATCAGCGAGTAGGCGGCGACGCGGACCGCGGCCAGGAAGCGCCTGCGGTACGCGGTGACCGCCGCGATGCCCAGGCCGGCCGCGGACACGGCGGAACAGACGGTCTCGGCAATCATCCGGTCCTCCAGGGGCGTGAGCACGGTCGGGCGGCAGGCACTTTCGTCCCTTCCATCCTGCACCGTCCCCACCCGGCGAGGCCATGCTCCGGCCCGACATCAGGGACATCTCCGGGTCACCTCGGGGTCGTCTCCTCCTCGGGGCCCGGTCCAGTCCGGTCCCAGGGCCCGGTCCCGGCCGCTGGGACCCGGGGCGGGCGCGGGTGCGGTTGGGTCCGGGAAGCGGGGCTGGGACACTGGTCCCATGAGCGACTCCTCCCCCGTCAGCCCCGCCGTGCCCGTCCTCGACGTCTGGTGCGAGCTCCAGTGCCCGGACTGCCGGACCGCCCTGGACGATCTCCGTGCCCTGCGCGCCCGCTACGGCGACCGTCTGGAGCTGCGGCTGCGGCACTTCCCGCTGGAGAAGCACAAGCACGCCTTCGCCGCCGCGCAGGCCGCCGAGGAGGCCGCCGTGCAGGGCCAGGGCTGGGCGTACGTGGAGGCGGTGCTCGGCCGGCTCGGGGAGCTGGACCGCCGGGGCGAGGAGCTGCTGATCGACGTGGCCCGGGAACTCGGTCTGGACGCCGAGGAGTTCGACACCGCCCTGATCGACGGTCGGCACATCCTGATCGTCGACGCCGATCAGGCCGAGGGCAAGGCGATCGGCGTGACCGGGACCCCGACGTACGTCATCGACGGCGAGCGGCTCGACGGCGGCAAGAGCCAGGAAGGGCTGCGCGAGCGCGTCGAGGAGATCGCGGACCGGCTGCTCGCCGGGGCCCGCGCCGACTGACCCGGTCGTCGCTACAGCAGCGGCTTGTAGAAGGCGTACCGCGTCGTCTCGTAACCGAGCGACTCGTACAGCCGTTCGGCCGGAGTGTTGTCCGCGAACACGTTGAGGCCGAGGAGGCGGCGCCCGGCGGTGATCGTCCGGGCCTCGGCGAGGAGCATCAGCGTCCGGCCGTGTCCCCGGCCGCGGTGCGCGGCGTCCGCCTCGACGTCGAAAACGTACGCCGACTCCGGGCGCAGCGCCAGCCACAGCGTGCCGACCCGCTCGCCCTCGTGTTCCAACACGCTGAACAGCATGTCCTCGGTGTCGGGCCCGGCCGGCAGCAGCGTCTCGTGGTCCTGCCGGGCCTTGGCCCGCGCCGCCTCCTCGGGCATGCCCCGCTCGGCCCACGTCCGCGCGTACTGCTCGTTCCCCCGGGCCCGCCAGGTGTCGTACTCCGCCCGGGTCATCGGCCGCGGCCGGCTGCCCGCGGGCAGGGCCGGCGGGGTGTCGCCGAGCCGCTTCTCCATGCCGCGGTTGCGGGGTATGTAGCCGAGCGCCCCGAAGAGCCGCAGGCCCGCCTTGGCGTCCGCGGGGACGGTGACCGTGAGCTGCCCGCAGCCCCAGCCGCGTACCACCTCCTCCGCGGCGAGCGCGGCCACCGTGGCCCGGCCGCGCCGGCGGTCGGGCTCGTCGACGCGCAGGTCGTGGATGACGGCGACCGAGTCGCCGAAGGCGGCGGAGGTGCCGAGGTGGATCACGCCGACGGGACGGCTGTTCACGCACACCTGGTAACGGCGTGAACGCGTCCCGTCGGCGGCGCGCTGAAGCGGCTCGGTCGGCCGCAGGGTGGTGGTCATCAGAGCTGTTCTACCCCGCGCGGTGGTCCGGGAGGCCGGAATAGGGCCCGTACCGGGTACCGGTCAGGGGTCCAGATCGTTCCCGGCCCGTTCCTCGAAGATTCGCATCGCCTTGGTCGTGACCGGGCCCGGGGCGGTCGGCAGTTCCCGGTCGTCGACCCGGTGCACGGCCTGGACGTCGCGCAGGGTGGAGGTCAGGAAGATCTCGTCGGCCCGCTCCAGGACGTCCAGCGGCAGATCGGTCTCCACGGCGCCGGTCCACTCCACGGTCAGGGCCCGGGTGATGCCCGCGAGGCAGCCGGCGGCGAGGGGCGGGGTGTGGATCTCGCCGTCGATGACGACGAAGACGTTCGACCCGGTGCCCTCGCACAGCCGCCCCACCGTGTTGCCGAACAGCGCCTCGGAGGCGCCCCGTTCGCGGGCCCGGGCGAGGGCGACGACGTTCTCCGCGTACGAGGTGGTCTTCAGGCCGGTGAGCGCGCCCCGCTCGTTGCGGGTCCAGGGGACGGTGATCACGGTCGTGGCGTCGGGGCGGCGGGTGGTGGCGCCGAGGGCGACCAGCAGGGTGGGGCCGTGGTCGCCGCGGTCGGAGCCGAGCGGGCCCTGTCCGCCGGTGCAGGTGATCCGCAGCCGGCCCAGCGGCATCGGGTTGGCCTCCAGTACGGCGGCGCAGGCGCGGCGCACCTCGTCCAGGTCGGGCTCCGGCAGACCGAGGCCGCGCGCGGAGCGGGCCAGCCGGTCCAGGTGCCGGGTCAGCGCGAAGGGGCGGCCGTCGACCGCCTTCACCGTCTCGAAGACGCCGTCGCCCACGGTCAGTCCGTGGTCGAAGGCGGAGACCCGCGCGGACTCCGCCTCCCGCAGCCCGCCGTCCAGCCAGATCCTCACGTTCCCGGTCCCTCCCCGATCGCTTCGTACGTCCCCGACGCTACCGCGAGCAGCCGGGACGCCTTCAGCTCGGTCTCCCGCCACTCCCGCTCCGGGTCCGACCCCCAGGTGATCCCGGCGCCGGTGCCGAATTTCAGCAGGCCCTCGGCGCGGTCGATCCAGAAGGTGCGGATGCCGACGGCCAGCTCGGCGGTGCCCCGGTCGGCGTCCACCCAGCCGACGCCGCCGCAGTACGGCCCGCGGGGCGCGGTCTCCAGCGCCTCGATGATCCGCAGGGCGCTGGCCTTGGGCGCGCCGGTGACCGAGCCGGGCGGGAAGGCCGCGGCGAACAGGTCCGGCCAGCCGGCGCCGGCCCGCAGTTCGCCCCGTACGGTCGAGACGAGGTGCACCAGGCCTGGGTGCTTCTCCACCGCGCACAGGTCGGGCACGGTCACGCTGCCGGTCGCGCAGACCCGCCCGAGGTCGTTGCGGACCAGGTCCACGATCATCACGTTCTCGGCGTGGTCCTTCGCCAGCAGGTCCGCCTCGGTGCGGCCGGTGCCCTTGATCGGACCCGAGACGACCTCGCGTCCCGCGCGGCGCAGGAACAGTTCGGGCGAGGCGGTGGCGATCTCCACGCCGTGCCGGGGCAGCCGCAGCGTCCCCGCGTACGGCGCCGGGTTGCCGCGTGCGAGCAGCGCGGTGAGGGCGTCCGCGTCGGCGTCGGCCGGGACGGGCGCGGACAGGACGCGGCAGAGGTTGGCCTGATAGACCTCGCCGGCCGCGATGTGCGCGCGGATGCGGCGTACGGCGCTCGTGTACGCCCCGTGGTCGAGTGAGGACGTCCAGTCGCCGACGGCCGGTCCGTGCCACCCGCCCGGCCGGGGCGCGGGCACCGGCGCGCGGCGGACGTCCGCGAAGCGGGCGCAGGTCAGACGGCCCTCGAAGTCCGCGCTGACGGCCCAGAAGCCCTCCGAGTCGAGGGCGGCCGGATCGGTCGTGACGTCGAGGAGACCGGTGGCGATCCGGTCGCCGAATCGGGCCAGGGGCGGGAGATCGGACACCTGGCCGAGTCTAGGCGGGGCGACCGCGAGGTGACCCGAACGTGTCCTTCCGTCCACCCCGACCAGGCATGAGAGCGGACGCACCGCAGCACGCTGCGCAAACGCGTTTTTGTGCTGGCTCCGGAATCCGCTAGAGTTCATGACGTCGCCGGGACGCGCAAGCGGACCGAACCGACAGGCGGACGTAGCTCAGTTGGTAGAGCGCAACCTTGCCAAGGTTGAGGTCGCGAGTTCGAGCCTCGTCGTCCGCTCGCAGGAAACTCCTGGTGGAGTGGCCGAGAGGCGAGGCAACGGCCTGCAAAGCCGTCTACACGGGTTCAAATCCCGTCTCCACCTCCAAGGACGATTAGCTCAGCGGGAGAGCGCTTCCCTGACACGGAAGAGGTCACTGGTTCAATCCCAGTATCGTCCACTGGATCTCACGAAGATCCGTACCCGCGCGATTAGCTCAGCGGGAGAGCGCTTCCCTGACACGGAAGAGGTCACTGGTTCAATCCCAGTATCGCGCACGCAGCGTCGCAGCACCGCACCTCCCAGGACGATTAGCTCAGCGGGAGAGCGCTTCCCTGACACGGAAGAGGTCACTGGTTCAATCCCAGTATCGTCCACCGTCCGAAGCCCCCGGCCGTCTCGTACGGCCGGGGGCTTCGTCGTCGCCGGCCCGGTTCAGCTGGAGAACAGCATGTGGCCGAAGCTCTTGTGCCGGTGGTGGCCGTAGTGCTGCTGTCCGTGGCCGCCGTGCGGGGCGCCCCAGGCGGGGGCCGGGGCGGCGGGGTAGGCCTGCGGGGCGGCCGGGGGCGGCGGGGCCGGCTGGGACCACTGGGACTCCAGGCGGGTCAGCGACTCCAGCTCGCCGTAGTCGAGAAAGATCCCGCGGCAGCCACTGCACTGCTCGATCTGGACGCCGTTGCGGTTGTACGTGTGCATCGGTGCGTGGCACTTCGGACACTGCATGGTCGGCTCAACTCCTCGCCGGTAGGTCCTGCTTCGCGTTTCGCCAGGACAGACTCTGTCCGGCTGCGGTCGGTTGCACCTTACTTGGCGTGGCCTTCCCTCAACTCCCCGGTGTCCGGGCGGGGACGGAGACCATGCGCGCGCAGGCGTCGACCAGGGCCCGCTCCACGTCGTCCAGCGGCCGGTCCGCCGCGGCCGCCTTCGTCAGGGCGCGGGCGGCGGTCTGGGCGGTGAGGGCGCGGGCCGGGACGTCCAGGGCCGGCCAGGGGTCGCCGTCCGGCGGGACCGCCGGGCCGCCGGCGGCGCGGTAGGCGGTCAGGAAGCGGGTCCACTCGTCGGACGTCAGAAGTCCGCACGCGTACCAGGCGGCCGGGCGGGCCAGGTCCCACGCCGGTACGCCCCGGCCAAGGTCGTCCACGTCTATCAGCAGCCACCGGCCGTCGGGCGTGGGGTGGCGGACGAGCTGGCCGAGGTGGAAGTCGCCGTGGCAGGGCGTGGTGGTGTCCGGCATGTCCGCCTCACCGCGTGCCCAGGCGGGCAGCGCGGCCCAGGCGCCGAGGACGGGGGCGGTGCCGAGGTGGTGGGGGGCGGTTTCCCGGAGGCGGGCGAGGGCGGTGGCGGCCTTCGCCGGGCCGCGCATCAGGGGCAGGGCGGCGGGGGCCGGGGTGCGGTGCAGGCGGGCGAGGAGGGTGCCGGCCGCTTCCCAGGGGGCGGCGCCCGGGTCGTCCGGGTCCACCGGGGTGCCGTACGGCCAGCAGGTCACGAGCCGTCCGTGCAGGTCGGCGGGGGCCGCCGGGGCGAGCGGGGGCAGGAGGACGCCGGGAAGGCGGGCGGCGAGGGCGAGGCGGTGGGCGAGGGCGCCGGGGTCGGTGCCGGGGGCGTGCGCCTTGGCGACGACGCCGCCGTGCCGGACGACGGTGCCGTCCGGGCGGTCGGCGAGCGTGGCGGCGTCGGTATCGGCAGCCGTATCAGCGCCGGCATCGGCATCGACACCCGCATCAGCGCCGGCATCGGCGTCGGCATTGCAGGAGCGGCACAGCCGGCTACCGGAGTGGGCAGCCGCCCTGACGCGGGCGGCCAGGGCGGGGAGGAGGGGGGCGGCCGTCGTCACGGGGTGAGCGTACGGGGTGGTGGGGCGATGGGGCGGGGTCGGGCTGGGGGCCCGGGGATGAGGGCCGGGATTCCGAAGGGGCGGGGCCTGGAGGTTCGGAGGTTCGGGCCGGGGGCCGGGCGGGTTCGGGAGCTGGAGGCCCGGGAGCCCGGAAGCCCGGGAAACTGAGGGCCGGCCTGCACGCTGGGTCTGGTTTCGGGCAGGGCAATGCCGGCGCAGCTCCCCAGCTGCGCCGGCATCTGTGCCGTCCGCCGCACCCCCGTCCCCACGGGGTTTCATGGATGGATGTCCCCGCCCGGACCGCTCTTCCGGGCCTGGGGTCGCCGCTCAGCGCCCCAGCATCACACCCACGGACGACGCCTGTGTGGCCACCGTCTCCCACCCGTCGAAGACGAGCAGGAGCAGGGCCGCCAGGGGAAGGGCCATGAGCGTCGCCACCAGTGGATGGCGACGGCCCTTGCGGCGGGCGCGGAACGGGGCGGCGTACGCCCCGCGCTCCAGCGTGCGGACCAGTGTCCGCGGTGCCGTCTGGGCCATGGTCCCTCTCCTGACCTGTTCCGTTGTTGCCTGGTAGCGGCGGGCGTCTGACCTCGGGGGACGAGTGCTGCACCCGCCGCTCGACCTCAAATCTAGGCGTCCGGCCCCCGGCGGACGTCATGCCCTCGTACCTATTGCCGGGCCTCCCGGAGGATGAGCCATGACCTGGGCTGTACTCCCGTGGGTGGAGACGGCGGACGGGGTCTCGGGGTCATCCCCGAGGGGGCACCCCGCCGGTCACCCGGTCTGTCCTGCTTTCTCCGAGCTGTCCTCCCGGGGCACCGGCTGCTCCACCAGGGCCAGCACCCGGTTCGCCATGAACCGGGCCGTGCGCACCACCGACCCGTTGCGCGTGACTTCGCTCACCTCCACCACCCCTCGGCGCACCGCCGTCTCCACCCGGCGGCCCGCCCGGCTCGCCACCACCTCGTACGTCCGTGTCGTGTCGCCCGCGTCCACGACTATCTCCACACGATCACCTTTCATGGCGTCAATCCCCCTTCCCCTGCGGTCCGTTGAGACCCCGGCCGGCACCGAATGCGGCCGGTTCGCCCCTTTCCTGACCACCCTCCAATTCTCCCACCCGGCACTGACAATCGATCGCCTTGAGAGGGCGCGGCCTCTGCGCGCGGGCGGCCGTGGAAACGTAAGCTGTGGCTCGTCATAGGGACCGGGCAGCGGGGATGAACATGGCGATGATGCGCCTGAGGCGCGAGGACCCGCGCGTCGTCGGCTCGTTCAGGCTTCACAGGCGGCTCGGCGCGGGTGGGATGGGCGTGGTCTACCTGGGCTCCGACAAGAAGGGGCAGCGGGTCGCGCTGAAGGTCATCCGGCCGGACCTGGCGGAGGATCAGGAGTTCCGCTCCCGGTTCGCCCGTGAGGTCTCGGCGGCCCGGCGGATCCGGGGCGGGTGCACCGCGCGGCTGGTCGCCGCCGACCTGGACGCGGACCGGCCGTGGTTCGCCACGCAGTACGTACCGGGCCCGTCGCTGCACGACAAGGTGGCCGACGAGGGGCCGCTCGGCGCGGCCGACGTCGCCGCGGTGGGGGCCGCGCTCTCGGAAGGGCTGGTCGCCGTGCACGAGGCGGGGGTCGTGCACCGGGATCTGAAGCCCTCCAACATCCTGCTGTCCCCCAAGGGGCCGCGGATCATCGACTTCGGCATCGCCTGGGCGACCGGCGCCTCCACGCTCACGCATGTCGGCACGGCGGTCGGCTCCCCCGGATTCCTCGCGCCCGAGCAGGTGCGCGGCGCGGCGGTCACCCCGGCCACGGACGTCTTCTCGCTCGGCGCCACCCTCGCCTACGCCTCGATGGGCGACTCGCCCTTCGGACACGGCAGTTCCGAGGTGATGCTGTACCGGGTGGTGCACGAGGAGGCGCAGCTGCACGGGGTGCCGGACGCGCTGGCGCCGCTGGTGCGGGCCTGTCTGGCGAAGGACCCGGAAGAGCGGCCCAGCACCCTGCAACTGTCGCTGCGGCTCAAGGAGATCGCCGCCCGTGAGGCCCAGGGCCTGGCCGACGTACGGCCGCCCGCGCCCCGTGCGGCGGAGGCGGACCGGCCGACGGGGCAGCTCGCCGACACCTATCCGGAGCGGGAGCGGCGGCGTCCGCCGGGGCCGGGTTCCGCGTCGGCTCCCCGGGGCACCGGCGGTTCCCCGGGCCCGGGAGGTTCCCGGGGTGCCGGAGCGGGGCGCGGTGCGACGCCGTCGCGCGGCGGCGGTCCGGCCCGGGACAAAAGCCCGTCCCGTGGGGGCACTCCCGTACGGGGCGGTACGCCCGTGCCGCGGCCCGGGGGCACCGGTTCGCGGTCGGGTGCGCGGCCCACGTCCGCCTCCCGCAACACCCGGTCCGGCAACGGCCAGGGCAACGGGAGCCGTCCCGTGCCGCGCAGCGGGGCCGGCCGGCCAGGGCCGCGCACCACGGGGACCGGGCGGCGGCCCGCCAATCCCCGGCTGCTGCGCCAGCGGCTGTTCGTGTTCGTCGTCGTGACGCTGCTGGTGGCGCTGGGCATCGCCGCGGCGCAGGGCTGTCAGGGGCCGTCGCGCGGACTCGGCGGCGACGACAGGGGCGCCGTACGGGCGCAGCAGACCCAGACCCAGACAGACGTAGCAGACGTAGCAGACGTAGCAGACGTAGCAGACGTCAGAGACTAGGCCGGGTGCGGTCTGGTGGCGTAGAAGGCCACCGCCGAGGCGGCCGCCACGTTGAGGGAATCGACGCCGGCGTCCATCGGGATGCGGACGTGTTCGTCGGCGGCGGCCAGCGCGCCGGGGGTGAGGCCGTCGCCCTCGGTGCCGAAGAGCAGGGCGAGCCGGTCGTGGTCCCGGGCGGCGAGTTCGTCCAGGGTGACGGCGCGCTCGCTCAGGCAGAGCGCGGCGACGGTGAAGCCGGCCGAGCGCAGGGTGTCGAGGTCGTGCGGCCAGGAGTTCAGGCGGGTCCACGGGACCTGGAAGACGTTGCCCATCGAGACCTTGACGGACCTGCGGTAGAGCGGGTCGGCGCAGCGCGGGGTGAGCAGCACCGCGTCGACGCCGAGCGCGGCGGCGTTGCGGAAGGCGGCGCCGATGTTGGCGTGGTCGACGATGTCCTCGAAGACGGCGACCCGGCGGGCGCCGGTCAGCAGGTCGGCCGGCGGGGGCGTGGGCCTGCGGTGCATCGAGGCGAGGGCGCCGCGGTGCACGTGGTAGCCGGTGACCTGCTCGGCGACGGCCGGGGAGACCACGTA
The DNA here is from genome assembly GCF_052216785.1 of Streptomyces sp. JW3. Classification (NCBI taxonomy): domain Bacteria; kingdom Bacillati; phylum Actinomycetota; class Actinomycetes; order Kitasatosporales; family Streptomycetaceae; genus Streptomyces; species Streptomyces sp. JW3. The sequence continues at coordinate 65,884 of NZ_JBQOUX010000005.1, forward strand.
GACCGGGGCGGTGGCCGCCTCGATGACGTCGCGCATGACGTCGGCCCACTTCTGCGACAGCAGCATGGAGCGCATCGCGTAGCCCGCGTCCGCGGCCCGCCGGATGACCTTCTCGCCCTCGGCGATGAACAGGCCCTCGGCGGGTTCGCGGCGGCGGCGCAGGGCGACGTCGGTCAGGTCGGTGTAGTCGTGCAGGCGGGGGTCGTCGGGGTCGGTGACGGGGACGGGTTCGGCCACGTCACGCCCTCTCGTGCGGGCCGACGCCGACGACCGGGCCGATGACGATGACCGCGGGCGGGCGGACCTCGCGGGCGACGGCCGTCTCGGCGACGGTGGCCAGGGTGGCGTCGACGCGGCGCTGCGCGGCGGTGGTGCCCTCCTGGACCAGGGCGAGGGGGGTGTCGGGGGACTTGCCGTGCGCGACGAGGGTCTCGGCGATCTTCCCGATCTTGTCGACGCCCATCAGGACGACCAGGGTGCCGGTGAGCTTGGCCAGGGACGGCCAGTCGACCAGCGAGCGCTCGTCGTCGGGGGCGACGTGCCCGCTGACCACCGTGAACTCGTGGGCGACGCCGCGGTGGGTGACCGGGATGCCGGCCGCGCCCGGCACCGAGATGGAGCTGGAGATGCCGGGGACGACCGTGCAGGTGATGCCCGCCTCGGCCAGGGCCTGCGCCTCCTCCATGCCCCGCCCGAAGACGAACGGGTCGCCGCCCTTGAGCCGGACCACGGCCTTGCCCTGCTTGGCGTGCTCGATCAGCGCGTTGTTGATGGCCTCCTGGGCCATGAACCGGCCGTACGGGATCTTCGCCGCGTCGATCACCTCGACGTGCGGCGGCAGTTCGGCGAGCAGGTCGCGGGGGCCGAGCCGGTCGGCGATGACGACGTCGGCCTCGGCGAGCAGCCGGCGGCCGCGCACGGTGATCAGGTCGGGGTCGCCGGGGCCGCCGCCGACCAGGGCGACGCCCGGGGTGCGGGTGCGGTGGTGCGGGGCGACCAGGGTGCCGTCGCGCAGGCCCTCGACCACCGCGTCGCGGATCGCGGCGGTGCGGCGGGGGTCGCGGCCCCGGGCGTCGGTGGTCAGGACGGCGACGGTCACGCCCTCGCTGTGGCCGGTGGCCGGGGTCCAGGCGGTGGCCTCGTCGGCGTCGTCGGAGCGGACGCACCAGACGCGGTGCCGTTCGGCCTCGGCGGAGGCGGCGGCGTTGGCGGCCGGGTCGCTGGTGGCGATCAGGGCGTACCAGGCGTCGGCGAGGTCGCCGTCGGTGTACGGGCGCCGGGTCCAGCTGATCTCGCCGGTGTCGGCCATCGCCTCGACCGAGGGGGTGGCCTGCGGGGAGACCAGGAGGACGTCCGCGCCCGCCGCGACGAGGGCCGGCAGGCGGCGCTGGGCGACCTGGCCGCCGCCGAGGACGACCACGCGGCGGCCGGTCAGGCGGAGACCTACGGGGTAGGCGGGGTGTTCGGCCATGAGGGTGCGGCTCCTCGGGCTGGCGGGGTGCGGTGGGGCGCGCTGCGGCTCTGGAGCTGCCCTGACATGCGGATACGTGGGTACGAGAACACGTGCGTACGAAGACACGTACGTACGAAGACACGTGCGTACGAAGACATACGGGATACCTGCGGATTTTACGCAGCCGGCCGGGGCGGCGGCGAGTGATCACCGCCACCCCGGCCGGACGCGGGGCTACTTCTCGGTGACGCCCGCCGAGTCGAACGTGGCCACCTCGTGCATCGCCCGGGCGGTGCTCTGCACCATCGGCAGGGCGAGCAGCGCGCCGGTGCCCTCGCCGAGGCGGAGGTCGAGGTCGACCAGCGGGCGCAGGCCCAGCTTGTTGAGGGCGGCGACATGGCCGGGCTCGGCGCTGCGGTGACCGGCGATGCAGGCGGCCAGCACCTCGGGCGCGATGGCGCGGGCGACCAGGGCCGCGGCGCCGGCGCTGACGCCGTCCAGGATGACCGGCGTACGCAGTGAGGCGCCGCCGAGCAGCAGGCCGACCATGGCGGCGTGCTCCAGGCCGCCGACCGCGGCGAGCACGCCGATCGGGTCGGCCGGGTCGGGCTGGTGCACCTCGATGGCGCGGCGCACCACCTCGGTCTTGCGGGCGAGGGTCTCGTCGTTGATGCCGGTGCCGCGGCCGGTGACCTCGGCCGGGTCGGCGCCGGTGAAGACGGAGATCAGCGCGGCGGACGCGGTGGTGTTGGCGATGCCCATCTCACCGGTGAGCAGCGCCTTGTTGCCGGCCGCGACCAGGTCGCGGGCGGTCTCGATGCCGACCTCGATGGCCTGCTTGGCTTCCTCGCGGGTCATCGCGGGGCCGGCCGTCATGTCGGCGGTGCCCGCGCGGACCTTGCGGGGCAGCAGGCCGGGGGTGGCGGGCAGGTCGGCGGCGACCCCGACGTCCACGACGCACACCTCGGCGCCGACCTGGGTGGCGAAGGCGTTGCAGACCGCTCCGCCGCCCAGGAAGTTGGCCACCATCTGGGCGGTGACCTCCTGCGGCCAGTGAGTGACGCCCTGGGCGTGCACCCCGTGGTCGCCGGCGAAGACCGCGACGGCGGCGGGCTCGGGGATCGGCGGCGGGCACTGCCGGGACAGGCCGGACAGCTGGGCGGAGATGATCTCCAGCATGCCGAGCGCGCCGGCCGGCTTGGTCATCCGCTTCTGCCGCTCCCACGCCTCGCCGAGCGCCTTGGCGTCCAGCGGGCGGATCTGCGCGACGGTCTCGGCGAGCAGGTCGTGCGGCTCCTCGCCGGGCAGCGCCCGGCGGCCGTACGTCTCCTCGTGCACCACCCAGGACAGCGGGCGGCGCTTGGACCAGCCGGCCTGCATCAGCTCGGGCTCGTCCGGGAACTCGTCGACGTAGCCGACGCACAGGTAGGCGACCACGTCGAGGTGCTCGGGCAGGCCGAGGGCGCGGACCATCTCGCGCTCGTCGAAGAAGCTGACCCAGCCGACGCCGAGGCCCTCGGCGCGGGCGGCGAGCCAGAAGTTCTCCACCGCGAGCGCGGAGGAGTACGGCGCCATCTGCGGCTGGGTGTGCCGGCCGAGGGTGTGCCGGCCGCCGCGCGTGGAGTCGGCGGTGACCACGATGTTGACCGGGGTGTCGAGGATGGCCTCGATCTTCAGTTCCTTGAACTGCTTCGCCCGGCCCTTGGGCAGCGACTTGGCGTACGCCTCGCGCTGGCGCATCGCCAGTTCGTGCATGGCGCGCCGGGTCTCGGCGGAGCGGATGACGACGAAGTCCCAGGGCTGCGAGTGGCCGACGGAGGGGGCGGTGTGGGCCGCCTCCAGGACGCGGAGCAGCACCTCGTGCGGGATGGGGTCGCCGCGGAAGCCGTTGCGGATGTCACGGCGTTCGCGCATGACCTTCAGCACGGCGGCGCGCTCCGCGTCGTCGTAGCCGGGGGCGGCCGGACCGGTGGACCGGCGTGCGGCTTCCCGGTCCTCCTGCTCGGCGGCCCGGGTGTCCAGGTCGTCCGCGTGCTGGACGTCGCTCTCGCGGGGGGCGGGGACGGTCGGGGGCGTCTGTGTCTCCGGCGTCGTGGCCGACTGGGGTCCCTGGGCGGGCTGCGGGGCCGTGGCCACCTGCTCCTGCTCCGGGGCGGACTGGGGGGCGCCCTCCACTGTGTGCTGCTCCTGGACGAACTGGGGGCCCGGAACCGCAGCCGGGGGCTGCGGAGCCTGGGCAAGTGGTACGGGCGGTGCGGACGGTACGGGTTCTGCGACGGGCGCGTCGGGGGCGACGAGGACCGGCTGAGCGGCGTGCGGCTGCCGCGGGTCCGGGCCCGGGGTGGTCTCCGGGTGCGGCGGGGCGTCGTCGGGGACGAGTTGCTCCGGGGTGGCCGGCGTGGCGTCTTCCGGGACGGCGGGCCCCTCCGGGGTGGCCGGCGTGGCGTCTTCCGGGACGACCGAGGTGGATTCCTCCGGCGCGGTCGGGGCTGGTTCCTCCGGTACGACCGCGGTGGATTCCTCCGTTACGACCGAGGTCGGCGGGGTTTCGGCCGGGGCGGCGGGCTGTGGGGTGGCCGCGGCCACGGGCGGCTGCTCCGGGGAGGGCTGCGGCGGCTGTACCGGCCCCTGCCAAGCGGCTTCGACCGGCGCGTCCGGGGGGAGGGGGGCGGCGGGGGCCGGCTGCTCCGGTGCGGGGTCGCCGGGTTCGCCGGTCGCCTCCGGGGTGACGGGGGCGGCGGCGAGCGGCGCTTCGGGGCTCGGTGCGGGTACGTCGTTCCCGGCGGCCGGCACGACCTCGGCGGGGTCCGGCAGCGCGGTGGGGGTGGGGACGGGGGCGGGTACCGCTTCGGGCTCAGGGGCGGGGACGGCTCCAGCGGTGTGGGGCGCCTCGGCGTCCGGCTCGGGGGCGGAAACCGCTTCCGGCTCGGGGGGAGTTACGGGTTCGGGGGCGGCTACGGGTTCCGGGGCGGCCGCTACGGCGACGGGGGTGAGGGGCGTCTCGGGGCCGGGCTCCGGGGCGGGTACCGCCTCGGGCGCGTCCGGGGTCCGGGCCTCCGCAACTACCGACACCTCTGCGCTCTCCGGTGCCTGCGCCTGCGCCTCAACGGAACCGGGCGCGTCGAAGCCCTGGCCGCCAACGGAACCAGGCGCGTCGGAGCCCTCGCCCGCCAGCGGACCGGTCACGTCGGCGGACACCTGCTCCGCCACGGAACCGGGCACCTCAGTCACCGGCTCCGGCACCGGACCGGCCGCCGCCGATGCCACGGGCTCCACGGGGGGCACGGGCTCCACGGGTGGCACGGCCTCCAGGGGGTCCTGGTCGACGCCCGCCACCCGCTCCACGACCGCCTGGGCCACACCCGCCGCCGGTGCACCCGGCGCGCTCGGCGGGCCCGCTGCCGGAACAACCGTTTCCGCGGTCCCCGCCCCGGCGTCCGCCGGGGGCTGGGGCGTGGTCGCCGGGCCCCAGGGCGTCGCCGGCTGCGGGGGGTCGAGGTACTCGGGGCCGGTGGCCGGCGGGCCGGCGGGTCTGTTCGGCGTGGCGGCCGGGCCGCGGTCGGCGAGGGTGCGGACCGGGCTCGCCGAGGCGTCGGGAATCGGCGGGCCCAGGTGCAGGGGGCGGCGCGGGGCGGCCGGGGCCGGGGCCGGCGTACGGACCGCGCCGAGGTCGAACGAGCCGCTGTCCCGGCCGGACGTCTCGTGCGCCTCCGGCTCGTGGACGGCCTCGACGACGGGCTCCGGAGCGGGCGGCGCGACCTCGTTGCCCCAGGCGCTCTGGGCGCCGGGCAGCAGCAACAGGTCCTCGTCCTCGGCGGTGGTCTCGGAGAGGTAGGTGTACGCACCCGGCGCGGCAACGCCCGGCTGCTCCACCATGCCTGCGTTCTCCGGCAGCCCCTCGCCCGGGATCTGGCCGGTGTCGGTCATGCGTACCCCTCGCCCATCGGTTAGTGCTCCTACGACCAGCTCACCCGGAACGGCGCACCGACCGCTCCCCAGTGAAGAACGAGCGTGCGTGCCCAGCGGCACGAACGACCCGCCGGAAAAGGCGACAAAGCCATTGAGTGGCATTCTCGCGGCCGTTCGCCCGTCACGACAGCTTGATTCACGACGGGCCGCTGTGGACTGCGCCACGTTGCGCGCCCTCAGGTTTCGCCGTACCACACCCCGCCCAAAACGGTCGGGTTTTCCGGACATTGACCGACGAAGTGCCGGATGCCCGAGAGCGGTACAACGATCGGCCAGCCTACCGCGCGCGGTACGACAACCGGATCACGGGGCGCGGTCCTCCCGCTCCGGCAGCACGCCGCTGAGCAGGAACGCGACGCTCCGCTCGGTCTCCGTCCAGGCGCGGGTGTCCAGTCCGACGGACTGGAGCAGGGCGCACTCGACGCGGAAGCCGTGCTCGGTGAGGTCCCGGCCGACGAGTTCGGCCTCGTCGCGGGTGGCGGCGTGGGCGACGACGCGCTGCGGGCGGCGGTCGGCGACCGCGGAGACCACGGCCGCTCCCCCGCCGCCGACCCGGACGACGTCCGGTTCGGGCAGGTCATCCAGGACGTGCGGGGCGGTGCCGTGCAGGATCTGGAGCTGGACGCCGAAGCGGCGGGCGGTGGCGTCGGTGCGGGCGCAGGCGGCCGGGTCCCGGTCGACGGCGATGACGGCGGCGCCGCCGCGGGCCGCCTCGGTGGCGAAGGCGCCGCTGCCGCAGCCGATGTCCCACACCAGGTCACCGACCCGGGGACCGAGCCGGGCCAGCTGGGCGGCGCGCAGCAGGTCGGTCTCGCCCTCGCCGAGTCCGCCGCCGTACGCCTCGGCGGGCAGCGCCCAGCCGCGCGGTCCGGTGGCCGGGTCGCGGCCGGCGATCCAGCCCGCGCCGTCCGCCACGGCGGCGACCGAACCGCCGGCGACGATGACGAGGTTGGGGTCCCGCCAGGTGTGGTCGGCGGCCTTGTCGGAGGTGACGACGGTGACCCGTTCCCGGGTGGTGCCGAGTTCCTCGCAGATGACGAAGGTGCGGTGCACGCCCTCCAGGAGCAGGCCGAGTTCGGCGGGTCCGGCGCCCGGCGAGGTGAGGACGGCGACCTTGGTGTGCGCCCGGCAGACGTTCACCGCGCGGCGCAGGGTGCGCGGGTGGGCGACGACCACCTGGGCGTCGTCCCAGGGCATCCCGGCCCGGGCGAAGGCGGCGGCGACGGCGGAGACCGCGGGGACCACCTCGACCTCCAGGCCGAATTCGGGCGCCCGCAGGGTGCGTACGACGCCGAAGAAGCCCGGGTCGCCGTCGGCGAGCACGACCGCGGTGCCGCGGTGGGCGGCGATGCGGCGGGCGGCGAGGGCGACGCTGCCGAGGCGGACGCGCTCGGCGGCGGGGGGTACTTCGGGCAGCGCCAAATGGTGTCCGGCACCGGCCACCAGGGTGGCGGCGCCGAGTGCGGAGCGGGCCGCGGCGGTCAGCGGCGAGCCGTCCCAGCCGATCACCGTGACGCGGTCGGCCATCGTCGTCAGTCTCCAGGTTTTTCGCAGGTCGTCGGGGGTGCGGCCACGGAGGGACCGCAGTGAGCGTACCCGGCGGCGGAGCGGGTCAGCTCCAGTCGGTGAAGGCGGTGAAGCCGCCGGTGTCGGCGAGGTGCTCGGCCGCGCCCTCGATGTCCTCGGGCAGCAGGCTCCACACGATGAAGTCGGTGCGTACGTCGGTCCAGGTGCCGTCCTCGGACCGGACGTGGGCTATACAGGCGCCCCGCAGGACGCCCTCGCTGATGCAGCCGATCTTCTGGGCGACCTGCTGGGAGGCGGTGTTGTCGGCGGCGGTGCGCAGCTCGACGCGTTCGAACTTCTGGTCGCCGAACAGCCACTGGGCGGTGGCCAGCGCGGCCTCGGAGGCGTAGCCCTCGCCGCGCGCCCAGGGGGCGACGATGTACGACAGCTCGGTGGCGCGCACGTGCCAGTCGGTCCTGGCCAGCCGGACGGTGCCGACCAGGCGCTGGGTGAGGAACTCGGTGACGGCGAGGTCGAGTCCGCGGCCGGCCGCGCGGCGGGCGGCGGCGTCCCGGGTGATCCAGGTGCGGGCGGCGTCCTCGGTGAAGGGCTGCGGTACGTCGGTCCAGGCGCCGACCTGCTCGTCGTTCATCATGGCGGCGAGGGCGGGGACGTCGTCCTCGTCCAGGGGACGCAGCACCAACCGCTCCGTGCTGATGGAGATGTTGGGGAAGGTGCTGCTCGTCATGCGCCGCTCCGTAACCTTCGAACCGTCGAAACCGTCGGGGCCTCACGCTCGGGCCTCACTGAACTGCCCAGCATGCAGCATGGGCCGGCGGAATCGCACCACGGGGTCGGCTCCGGGCCGGAGCCGACCCCCGGGGAGGATCAGAACGACGGGATGACGGACCCGGAGTAGTTGTCCTCGATGAACTTCTTGACCTCGTCGGAGGTGAGCAGCTTGGCGAGCTTCTTGACCCGGGGGTCGTCCTCGTTGCCCTCCTTGACCACCAGGAGGTTGACGTTCGGGTTGTTCTCGGCGGACTCCAGGACCAGGGCGTCCTTGGACGGCTTGAGGTCGGCCTCGAGCGCGTAGTTGCCGTTGATGACGGCGGCGTCCACGTCGTTCAGGGAGCGCGGGGTCTGGGCCGCCTCCAGCTCCTTGAACTTGAGGTTCTTGGGGTTCTTGGTGATGTCGGCGGTGGTGGCGGAGGTGCCGGCGCCGTCCTTCAGGGTGAGCAGTCCGTTGTCGGCCAGCAGCTGGAGGGCGCGGGCCTCGGTGACGGTGTCGTTGGGGACGGCGATGGTGGCGCCGTCCTTGAGGTCGCTCGCCTTGTCGGCCTTGTTGGAGTACAGGCCGAGCGGCTCCAGGTGGACGGAGGCGACGGACTTCAGGTGGGTGCCGTTCTTCTTGTTGAAGTCCTCCAGGTACGGCTCGGTCTGGAAGTAGTTGGCGCCCACCGAGCCGTCCTCCGTCGCCGTGTTCGGCGTGACGTAGTCGGTGAACTCCTTGACCTCCAGGTCGAGGCCGGCCTTCTTCGCCAGGTTGTCCTTGACGTAGTTCAGGATCTCGGCGTGCGGCACGGGCGTCGCGGCGACGACCAGCGGGCCGGAGGTGTCCGAGGCGGAGTCGTTGTCCGAGCCGCAGGCGCTGAGCCCGAGGGTGAGGGCTCCGGCGGCGAGGACGGCGGTGGTGATCTTTGCGGTGTTACGCACGAAAAGTGCCTTTCCTTCAGGGTGCAGCGGTCCCGGGTAGGGACGTTCGGGGGGATGAGCGCCTTGGTCAGGCTCGGTCAGGCTCGGTCAGGCTCGGTCAGGCTCGGTCAGGCGATCTTGCTGATGTCGGCGGCGGCGGGCTCCTTGGCCTTCAGCAGCCTCAGCCTCGGGTTGGGTCCGGAGCGGCCGCCGCGCCGGTGCAGGGCGCGGGCGGCCCAGTCGCCGGCGAACTGGATGACGGAGATGGCGACGGCGAGCACCGCCACGGTGATCCACATCAGGCCGGTCTCGAAGCGCTGGTAGCCGTAGCGGACCGCGAGGTCGCCGAGGCCGCCGCCGCCGACCGTGCCGGCCATCGCGGAGTAGCCGATCAGGGCGATGACCGTGGTCGTGGTGGAGGCGATCAGGGAGGGCAGCGCCTCGGGGACCAGCACCTTGCGGACGATGGTCCAGGTGCTGCCGCCCATCGCCTGGACGGCCTCGACCAGTCCGCCGTCGACCTCGCGCACCGCCGTCTCGACCAGGCGGGCGAAGAACGGGATGCCGCCGATGGCCAGCGGCACGATCGCGGCGGTGGAGCCGATGGTGGTCCCGGTGACCCAGCGGGTGAAGCTCATCAGGGCGACCATCAGGATGATGAACGGCATCGAGCGGGCGATGTTCACGATCTGCCCGAGGACCTTGTTCACCGGGGTGCTCTGGAGCAGGCCGCCGCGGTCGGTGAGGACCAGCAGGACGCCGATGGGCAGGCCGGCCACGACCGCGATCAGGGTCGACCAGCCGACCATGATCAGCGTCTCCTGACCGGCCTGCGCCAGCAGGGGCTGCATCTCGGACCAGGTCATCGCGCACCTTCCTTGACCAGTTCGGCACCGTCCACCACGTCGATCTGGAGACCCTGCTCGCGCAGGAAGCCGACCGGCACGACGTTGTCCTCGTAGCGGCCGGGCAGTTCGATGCGCATCCGGCCGACCTGGCGGCCGCCGACGGTGTCGATGGCCGCGCCCAGGATCGATATGTCGATGTTGTAGGTGCGGGAGAGCTGGGAGATGACCGGCTGGGTGGCGGCCTCGCCGTGGAAGGTGACGTCGACGACGGTGCGGTCCTCGGCGGTGCGGGCGCCGCTCACCGGGAAGAGCGCGGCGGCCAGCTCGGAGCCCGGGGTGGCGAGCAGGTCGCTCACCGTGCCGGACTCGACGATCCGGCCGGCCGCCATCAGGGCGGCCGAGTCGCAGACGCTCTTGACGACGTCCATCTCGTGCGTGATGAGCAGGACGGTCAGGCCGAGCTGCCGGTTGAGGTCGCGCAGCAACTGGAGGATGGACCGGGTGGTCTCCGGGTCGAGGGCGCTGGTCGCCTCGTCGGAGAGGAGCACCCGGGGGTCGCCGGCCAGCGCGCGGGCGATGCCGACGCGCTGCTTCTGGCCGCCGGAGAGCTGGGCCGGGTAGGCCTTGGCCTGGTCGGCGAGGCCGACCAGGTCGAGCAGTTCCAACGCCTTGGCGGAACGTTCCTTCCCCGACTTGCCGAGGATCTCCAGCGGCAGTTCGACGTTGTCCCGCACGGTCCGGGTGGAGAGCAGGTTGAAGTGCTGGAAGACCATGCCGATACGGCTGCGCGCCTGCCGCAGTTCCCGGCTCGCGCGCGGGCCGCGGCCGGCCAGCGCGGTGAGGTCCTGGCCGGCCACGGTGACCGTGCCGGAGGTGGGACGCTCCAGGAGGTTGACGCAGCGGATGAGCGAGGACTTGCCGGCGCCGGACTGGCCGATGACGCCGTAGACCTCGCCTTCGCGGACATGCAGATCGACGCCGTCGAGGGCGGTGACCTCGCGACCGCGTGAGCGGTAGACCTTGGTGAGGCCGGAGGTGGTGATCACGTGGGTTTCCGTCACTGTCGAGTGCGCGGGCGCGGGTGGGCCCGGGCACGGGTGCATGCGGTTCGGGGACGCGGACGCGGCACGGTGCGCGTGGTGGCGGTGGACCGGCGGGAGCCGGGTGCGCGCGGCCGGGGCTCGGTCGCCTGCGGCGGACCGGAGCCGGCTCTCGCTTCGGGGCGCGAGGCTCGGGTGGTGCGGGGGCCCTCTAGCAGGCGCGCATTCGACCCGTACAACGAGCACCGGGCGTCATCGTCGCCTCGGTCGCAGGAATGCGGTCGCTCGTCGTGGTCATGGGATCAGTAAAGCAGATGTATACGTTCGGCCCGGATGCCGCTGTCCGCATAGTGGACAGCGGCGGAACGCCGGAGGCCGCGGGGCCCGCGCGTCAGTCCCGTACGGAGATCTCCACTCCCCCGTCGGTGACCAGTACCGACAAGGCCGACAGGTCCTCGACCACCAGGTCGGCGTCGAGTTCGGCGGCGGTGTGGGTTGTGGCCAAGGCCACGGTCCGCATGCCGGCCGCGCGGCCGGAGCGGAGTCCGGCCGGGGCGTCCTCGAAGACGACGCAGCCGGCCGGGTCGACGCCGAGGGCGCGGGCGCCGAGCAGGTAGGGCTCCGGGTCGGGCTTGCCGCGGGTGATGTCGTCGGCGGCTATCAGGGTCTTGGGCAGGATGCCGACGGCGGCGAGCCGGGCCTCGGCCAGCCGCCGGGTGGCGGAGGTCACAACGGCCCAGCGGTCGGCCGGGAGCGCGTCGAGGAAGCCGCGGGTGCCGGGCAGCAGGTGCACTCCGCCGCCCGGTACGTCCTCGACCTCCAGGTCCTCGATCCGGGCGACGGCCTCGGGGACGACGTGCGCGGGCAGCAGGTCGGCGGCGACCTCGGCGGCGGTGCGGCCGTGCAGCTCGACCTGCCCGAACCGCTCGGCGGTGATCCCGTACTCCCCGGCCCACCGCGTCCAGCAGCGCCGCACGGACTCCAGGGAGGAGAGGAGGGTTCCGTCGTTGTCGAACAGGAGGGCCTGGGCACGGATCTTCATACCGTCGACCCTACGGCGCCCGCCGGGGTCGGCGGCATCGGGCCCATTACCCCGTAATAGGGTCACTGCCATGCTTGACGTCCTGACGCTGGTGACCGGCGTCGCCGCGCTGCTGCTCGCCGCCTGGTGCGGCTGGGCCGCCTACCGTGACCAGCCGACCAAGGACTGGCACTTCATCGGGATGGCCGTGGTGTCGGTGCTGGCGCTGGCGCAGCTGGTGATCGGGATCGTGCAGCTGGCGCGGGGCGAGCAGCCGGAGCAGGGCACGGTGATCTTCGTGGCCTATCTGATCGGCGCCTTCGCGTGTGTCCCGGCGGCGGCGTTCATGTCCCTGGCCGAGCGGACCCGCTGGGGCTCGGTGACGGTGGCCGCCGGCGGAATCGTCCTCGCCGTCCTTCAGGTGCGGCTCTATGACATCTGGGGAGGCTGAGATGGCGACGGCCGAGAAGAAGCCGGAGCGGACACGGCTGATCGCCGGGCCCGGCATCCTGCTGGTCTGGCTGTACGGCGTGATGGTGGTCGGCGCGGTGTCGCGGTCCGTCTACCAGATCGCCACCGACTTCGACCGGGCGCCGCTGGCGTACACGCTGTCCGCGCTGGCCGGGGTGGTCTACGGCTTCATCACGTACACCCTGGTGCGGGGCGGGGAGACGGCCCGCCGGGCGGCCCGGGTGTGCTGCGCGGCGGAGCTGGCGGGGGTGCTGATCGTGGGCACCTGGACGCTGCTGGAGCCGTCCGCGTTCCCGGACTCGACGGTGTGGTCGGACTACGGGATGGGCTACGTCTTCATCCCGGTGCTGCTGCCGCTGTCGGCCCTGTACTGGCTGCGCCGGGCGCGCGCCGCGTGAAGCTCCGCGCGGGCGCCCGGCGCCCGCGTCATGCCGTGGCCGCGTACGCCCCGGCGTGCTTCTCCAGGACGATCATCGGGACGCCGTCCGCGCCCTCGGCGGTGCCGACCGTCTCGTAGCCGACCCGGCGGTACAGCCGCAGGTTGCTCTCGCTGCGGTGGCCGGTGTGCAGGCGGAAGCGGGTGGTGCCGCGCTGCTCGGCGAGGGCCGCCTCGGCCGCCTTCAGCAGCCGGGCGCCGATGCCGTGGCCCTGGAGCCGGGGGTGGACGCAGAGTTTGCCGATGGCCGCGGCGCCGTCGTCGGTCACCCGGCCGCGCACCGAGCCGACCACCTCGTCGCCGAGCCGGGCCACGAAGACGCAGTCCTTGGCGACCTCCTCGCGCACCGAGTCGAGGCTCTGGACGAGCGGGTCGATGCGGTAGTTGCCGTACAGCGCCGCCTCGCTCTGGAAGCAGAGGTACTGAAGCCGGAAGATCTGCTCGGCGTCCTGCTCGGACGCCGCCGAGATGGTCACGCTCATGCCCATGTGCGCATGCCTCCCGCTCACCTGATCGCCTGTTGTTCCTCACTCCTATCCCCGTCGTCAGTCGCCCGCAACCTCCGGCGTCAGCAATCGGCGCAGACATCCCAGACATCGGGAACGTTCCGGTCCAAGACTGCCCTGTGAGATACCCAACTCCCCCGCGATCTCGCGGTATGTCAGGTCTTTCGGGGACAGCAGCGCCTCCATCAGCCGGGGGCAGCGGCCGGGCAGCCGGCGCACGGCCGCGCGCAGCGCCCGGTGGCGGGCGGCGGCCAGGGCGTGTTCCTCCGGGTCGCGGTCGGCGGCGTCGGTGGGCTCGGTGCCGTACGGGCGTTCGGCGCGGGCGGTACGGCGGGTGCGGCGGACCTCGGTGCGCACCGCGCTGCGCAGCCAGCGGTGCGGGTCGCGGGGCGGGTCGCCGGCGTCCAGGCGTTCCAGAAGGCGCAGCCAGACCGCCTGCTCGAGGTCGCCGGGCTCGGCTCCGGACGCATATGCCTCGGCGGTGGCCTCGGCGGTGAGCAGCGGGCGCAGGAGGGTGAGCAGGTCATGCGTCATATGCGGAGATACGACCGGCGCCCGGGTGGCGGTTGCCCGAGCGGCCGGATGTCACTCCAACCGGTGGCGCGCTGTTGGCTGTTGACGCGTCAGCCGCGGTTGAAGTCGTCGCGGGCCAGCAGGCCGGTGTCCGGGTTGTCGGTGAAGACGCCGTCGATGCCGGTGGCGAAGTACGCCTGGAAGGCGCCGAAGGCGTCCCCGTAGGCGTCGGCGTCGGTGCCCTTGCGGAAGTCGGCGGGGAGGAAGGGGTTCTCGTTGCGCATCGTGTAGGGGTGCAGGATCAGGCCCGCGCGGTGGGCGTCGCGCACCAGGGTGGTCGGTTCGGTGAGCCGGCCGGCCGCGTCGCGCGGGATGACCAGGTCCAGGGTGGGGCCGATGCCCTGGGCGTAGGAGGCGATCTCCTTGAGCCCCGCCGGGGTGATCAGGTCGTCCGTGGTGCGCGGGTCGCCGGTCGCGACGAAGTCGTAGGGGCGGGAGCCGGCGCCGGACAGCAGTACGGCGAGCGGGTTGCCGACCAGCTTGTTCATCCGCTGGATGCTGGTGGGCTCGAAGGACTGCACGATGACCGGCGAGTTCTTCTTGTCCTTGCCGTGGGCGCGCAGCAGCTTGGCGAGGCGTTCCTCGGTGGGCAGGCCCAGCTCGCGGAAGTAGGTGGGGTGCTTCAGCTCGGGGTAGATCCAGACCTGCTTGCCGCGCTCGCGGGTCTGCTCGTCCTGCCAGCGCAGTACCTCTTCGAAGGTGGGGATCTCCCAGCGGCCGTCGTAGAGGGTGTTGTGCGGGCGGTTGGCCGGGATGCGCTCGGTGGCGCGCAGCGTCTTCAGTTCGGCGAGGGTGAAGTCCTCGGTGAACCAGCCGGTGGTGGCGACGCCGTCCAGGACCTTGGTGGTCCGGCGGCCGGCGAACTCGGGGTGGGCGGCGACGTCCGTGGTGCCGCCGATCTCCGGCTCGTGCCGGCAGACGAGGTGGCCGTCCTTGGTGGGCACGAGGTCGCCGGCCTCGACGATGTCGGCGCCCATGTCGAGGGCGAGCTGGTAGGAGCCGAGCGTGTGCTCGGGCCGGTAGCCGCTGGCCCCGCGGTGTCCGACGATCGTCGGCACGGGGAGGCTCGCCACGCCGCCGCCCTTGCCGTTCCCGCGGCCGGACCCGGTGGCGTTCGCGGTGCCGGACAGGCCCAGCACCGCGCCGCCCGCGCCGAGCACCGCGGCGCCGAGCAGCGCCCGCCGTCCGGTGCCGCTCGTCCGCTCGTTCGGCTCCTGCGTTCCCATGAGGCCCCTTGGTTGTCTGGATCGTCGTCCGGTCGGATGCGGGCCGATCGTAGGGGCACGTACATGACCAACGGGAGACCTCGGGCGGAATGCGGAGGTGACGGGGGATGTCGTGTGGGGCTTGGGGGATTGGAGGGCTGAGGGCCCGGGGGTCGGGGGCCAGTGCCTTTTCGGAACCCCCGGGGCTTCGAGGGCTTCCCGGGGGCCGGGGGGCTTCCCGGGGGCCGGGGGGCTTCCCGGGGGCCGGGGGGCTTCCCGGGGGCCGGGGGCTTCCCGGGGCCCGATGGGTGACGCCCCGTCGGCTTTCGCGCGGGCGCGGCGGGTACCCGGCCGGTCGGTGAGGCACGGCGGCGGCGCGAGCCGCGTCACATCGTTGCGGCCGGGTTTCCGGCGGGCGACGGCGCGCCCCACCAGGTGAACACGTGTCAACAACGCGTAAGACCCTGGTGAACCCGACGTGCGCGACCCCGGGGGCCGCGAGTAATGTCCTCACCTGCACAGACTGGTACCGCATTCCCCGACATCCACGCCACACTGACACCGGAGGGCCCGTTGTCCCGCTTCGCGCTCATCAAGGCAGTGCTCGGTCCGATCATGCGCCTGATGTTCCGCCCACGGGTGGAAGGCGCGGAGAACATCCCGGGCGACGGCCCGGTGATCCTGGCCGGCAACCATCTGACGTTCATCGACTCCATCGTGCTGCCCATCGTCACCAGGCGGCAGGTCTTCTTCATCGGCAAGGACGAGTACGTCACCGGCAAGGGCTTCAAGGGCCGGCTGATGGCCTGGTTCTTCACCGGCGTCGGCATGATCCCGGTGGACCGGGACGGCGCGAGCGGCGGGGTGGCGGCGCTGATGACCGGGCGCCGGGTGCTGGAGGAGGGCCGGATCTTCGGCATCTACCCGGAGGGCACCCGCTCCCCCGACGGCCGTCTGTACCGGGGGCGGACCGGCATCGCCCGGCTCACGCTGATGACCGGCGCGCCGGTCGTGCCGTTCGCGATGATCGGCACGGACAAGCTCCAGCCGGGCGGCCGGGGCTTCCCGCGCCCCGGCCGGGTCACGGTCCGCTTCGGCGAGCCAATGGAGTTCTCCCGGTACGAGGGGATGGACCGCGACCGCTATGTGCTGCGGGCGGTGACGGATTCGGTGATGACCGAGGTGATGCGGCTGTCCGGGCAGGAGTACGTGGACATGTACGCGACGAAGGTGCGGAAGGCGGCGTAGCCGACCGGCGAACCGGGGCAGCTGCCGCCCGAGGGCCTGGCACCTGCCGCCCGAGGGCCGCGCGAGGGCCCGGCCGACGGGTGGCGAGTGCGACGCGCCCGGCCCCGGCCCGGCGCAGATGCAGACCCGGCGGAAAGTGGCCGGCCTGGTTGCATCCGCACGGCTCCTGGCGCATCGCCGTGCCGGACGGGACGCGGCAGGACCGCACCGGCTGGAGCGCGCGGGCTACTCCGCCTCGTCCGCGCCGTCCGCCAGTTTCTGGCCGCGCAGCGGGAACCACGCCGCCACGGCCGCCGCCAGCAGGACGGTCGCGCCGATGCCCGCGGCCAGCGCGAGTCCGTCGACGAAGGACTGCCGGGCGGCGTCCAGCAGGGCCGCGCCGGTGGCGCCGGGCAGGTGGGCGGCGGACTCCACGGCCCCGCCCAGTGACTCGCGCGCCTCGGGCGGCGTACCGGCCGGGCCGGTGAAGTCCCGGTAGACGCCGGTGACGATGGAGCCGAGCAGGGCGATGCCGAGCGCGGCGCCGAGTTCGTACGCCGTCTCGGAGACCGCGGAGGCGGTGCCCGCCTGGTCCCGGGGGACGCTGGAGAGGATGACGTCGGCGGTGACGGTGAACGAGAAGCCGGCGCCCAGGCCGACCACCAGCAGGGCGGTGCCGAGCAGCGGGTAGCCGGTGGACTGGCCGATGACGGTGAGCGCGGCGAGCGCGAGACCGACGGCGGCCAGCCCGCCACAGACGACGGCCCGTACCGAGCAGCGGCGGGCCACGCGCCCGGCGACCAGACCGGCCGCCACCGCGCCGAGCGCGGCGGGCAGTTCGGCCAGCCCGGCCTCGAACGGCCGTCTGCCCTGCACCAGTTGCAGGTACTGGGAGAGGAAGAACACCAGCCCCGACAGGCCGAGCACGGTCAGCAGGTCGGCCAGCACCGCGCCGCTGAAGCCCCGGCTGCGGAACAGCCGCATGTCGAGCAGCGGCACCGGCAGGGTGAGCTGGCGCCGGACGAACCCGTACAGCGCGGCGGCGCCCAGCAGCCCCGCGCCGAGCGTGGCCCAGCCGAACCCGTGCGCGGCGGCCTCCTTGACCGCGTACACCGCGCCGATCATGCCGACCAGCGACAGGGCGACGCTGAGCGGGTCGAACGGGCCCGGGTCCGGGTTCTTGGACTCCGGCAGCAGTTTGACGCCGACGACCACCAGGACGGCCATCACCGGCAGGTTGATCAGGAAGACCGAGCCCCACCAGAAGTGTTCGAGCAGGAAGCCGCCCAGCATCGGGCCGACCGCGGCGCCGGCGGAGGCGGCGGCGCCCCAGACGCCGACGGCGAGGCTGCGCTCGCGCGGGTCGTGGAAGAGGTTGCGGATCAGGGCCAGGGTGGCCGGCATCAGGGTGGCGCCCGCGACGCCGAGCAGCGCCCAGGCGAGGATCAGCACCTCGGGCGGGTGCGCGTAGGCGTTGAGCACGGACAGCGCGCCGAACGCGGTGGCGCCGAGCAGCAGGATCCGCTTGCGGCCTGGGGGTCCCCCCGCGCCCTCAAGGCGTGGGGGAGGTCGCCGAGCTGCCCATGGTGACCAGCAGACCGGCGATGACGAACGAGTACACGTCGCCGATCCACAGCAACTGGGTGCCGGAGGGCGCGAGGTCCTCACTGATGTACGGGGTGGCCAGGCCGAGGACGGTGGCGTCCACGGCCACCAGCAGCACGGCCAGGACCAGGACGGCGAGCGCCAGCCAGCGGCCGGGGCGCGTCACCGCCCGGCCCGTGGTGGCCGGCCGCAGGGTGCTGGTCATGATCCCTCTCTTCGCAGTGCGCCGCCGAGCAGCAGCTCGACGATCAGGCGGGTGCAGTCGTTGCGGGCCACGCGGCCCTCCAGGACCGCCCAGGCGCCGGAGGCCAGCAGGCCGTAGAACGCCTCGGTGAGCCAGACCGGGGGCAGGTCGAGGCGGAACTCGCCGCTCTCCTGGCCGCGCCGGAACAGGGCGGTCAGCCGGCTGTCGAGCCGGTTCCAGCCCTCGTCGACCTTGTCGCCCTCGAACAGCTGGTTCTCGGTGTAGAGGAAGGCGAGCAGCGCGGCGGAGGGTTCCATCGCGCCGACCAGCCGGCGTACGGCGTCGGCGGCCGGGCCCTGATCGGTGCGGGCGGCGGCCAGGGCGGCCTCGCACTCGGCGATGCCCAGCGCTTCCAGCGCCCGCACCAGGGCGTCGCGGCCGGCGAACTGGCGGTGCAGCGTGGCCCGGCTGATCCCGGCCGCCCGGGCCACCTCGTCCATGGTGGCGGTGGACTTCCGGGTCAGCCGGGCCGCGGCGGTGCGCAGCACATGGTCACGGTCGACAGCCATGAGACGACCGTGACCCATGTGAGACGTTCATGTCTCATCCCGGGCATGCGTGACTCACCCCGGAGGGTGGGTCACGGGAGGGGTGAGGCTCAGTGCCAGGGGAGCTGTCCGCGCCGCTGCCAGTAGGCGCGGGGGTCCTCGGCGAGGGCGGCCAGGCGGGCCGTCCGCTCGTCGTCGAGGACGGCCGGCCCGGCGGTCAGGTTGGCGGCGAGCTGGGGGACGGTCGCGGCGCCGGAGAGGACGACGCGGACCCAGGGCTGCCGCAGGACGAACGCGAGGGCGACCGCGTCGCGGCCGAGGCCGGTCTCCTCGGCGACGGTCCGCAGCGCGTCCGGCGCGTGCGGGCCGGCCAGCCGGCCGTTGGCCATGCCCTCCTTGACGATCACCGACAGCCCGGCGTCGTGCGCCTCGGCGAGCGCCGGGCCCGCGGAGGTCTCCAGCGCGTTGTACGTCGACTGCACGGTGCGGAAGAGGGGGGCGCCGTCGACGGTGACGGCGAGCGCGGCGCGGACGGCGTCGGCCTGGGCGGGGCCGGAGGTGGAGAAGCCGACGGCGACGCCCGTCGCGGCCAGCTCCGCGAGCCGGGCGTGCAGGTTCCTGTCGGTGAGGGCCGGGCTGTCCGGGGTCACCGAGTGGATCTGGTAAAGGTCGAGCCGGTCGCCGAGCAGCGCGTCGGTCTCGGCGCGCTGCCGCTCGTAGGTGGCGAGGGAGTGGTCCTTGACCTCGTGCTGCTCGGCGTCGGTGGACCAGCCGGCGGTGTAGGTGTAGCCCCACTTGCTGCCGACGGTGACGTCGTCGACCTCCGGCCGGGCGGTCAGCCAGTCGGCGAGGAACTCCTCGGCGCGGCCGTAGGAGCGGGCGGCGTCGAAGTAGCGGACGCCGGCCGCGTACGCGCTGTCGAGGAGGGTGTGGGTGCGGGTGCGCAGCGTCTCGACGCTGCGGTTCGCTCCGAGGTCCGCGGCGCGGCCGAGGTTGATGTAGCCGGGGCGGGCTACCGCGGCCAGGCCGAAGCCGAGGGCTTTTTCGGGGAGGGGGAGGGGCATCGCGGGTCCGTTCGGTCGGCCTCAGGTTTTCGACCAACGTAACCCGCGATGACCTGCGCCTCAGAGCTCGGTCCGACAGGTGTACGGGCGGGTGCGGGCAGTGCGTGGCTTGTCGCGCAGTTCCCCGCGCCCCTGTACGCCTACTGCCGAGCCGTTGCCCACACGTGCTGCTGCTCCACGTTCTTCTTCACTTCCGCCAGCTGGACCGCGACCGCGCTCGGGGCCGTGCCGCCCCTGCCGTTGCGGGAGGCCAGGGCGCCCTGGACGTTGAGGACGGTGCGGACCTCGGGGGTGAGGTGCGGGGAGATCTTGGCGAACTGCTCGTCGGTCAGCTCGTCGAGTTCCTTGCCCTCGGCCTCCGCCGCCTTGACGCACTCGCCGGCGACCTCGTGGGCGACGCGGAACGGGACGCCCTGCCGGACCAGCCACTCGGCGATGTCGGTGGCCAGCGAGAAGCCGGCCGGGGCCAGTTCCGCCATCCGCTCGCGGTGCACGGTGAGGGTGGCCATCATGCCGGTGAAGGCGGGCAGCAGGATCTCCAGCTGGTCGATGGAGTCGAAGACCGGCTCCTTGTCCTCCTGGAGGTCGCGGTTGTACGCGAGCGGGAGTGCCTTGAGGGTGGCCATCAGGCCGGTCAGGTTGCCGATCAGGCGGCCGGACTTGCCGCGGGCCAGCTCGGCGATGTCCGGGTTCTTCTTCTGCGGCATGATCGACGAGCCGGTGGAGAACGCGTCGTGCAGGGTGACGAAGGAGAACTCCTTCGTGTTCCAGATGATGATCTCCTCGGCGATCCGGGAGACGTTGACGCCGATCATGGCGGTGATGAAGGCGAACTCGGCGACGAAGTCCCGGGAGGCCGTGCCGTCGATGGAGTTGGCGGCGCTGCCGTGCTCGAAGCCGAGGTCGGCGGCGACCGCCTCCGGGTCCAGGCCGAGGGAGGACCCGGCCAGCGCGCCGGAGCCGTACGGCGACACGGCGGTCCGCTCGTCCCACTGGCGCAGCCGCTCGGCGTCCCGGGACAGCGCCTGGACGTGCGCGAGGACGTGGTGGGCGAAGAGCACCGGCTGGGCGTGCTGGAGGTGGGTGCGGCCGGGCATGGCCACGTCCGGGTGCGCCTCGGCGAGGCCGATCAGCGCGTCCTGGAGGTCGGCGATCAGACCGCCGACGGTGCGGGCGTGGTCCCGCAGGTACATCCGGAACAGCGTCGCCACCTGGTCGTTGCGGGACCGGCCGGCCCGCAGCTTGCCGCCCAGGTCGGGGCCGAGCCGCTCCAGCAGACCGCGCTCCAGGGCGGTGTGCACGTCCTCGTCGGCGATGGTGCCGACGAACGTCCCGGCGGCGACGTCCGTCTCCAGCCGGTCGAGCCCGGCGATCATGCGGGTCAGCTCGTCCTCGCTGAGCAGTCCCGCCTTGTGCAGCACGCGCGCGTGGGCGCGCGAACCGGCGATGTCGTAGGGCGCCAGCCGCCAGTCGAAGTGGACGGACGCGGACAGCTTCGCCAGGGCCTCGGCGGGACCGTCCGCGAAACGGCCGCCCCAGAGCCGTACGTCACCGCTGTTGCTGCTCACTTGCGTCGCTCCTAGGGAGGGTCGGTCGCTGGTATGCATGATTATGCGTCTCCCTGCATGAATCGTCAATCTGACGGGGCGGATGAACGCACGAAGGGGCGCTCGCGTACCCCTGAGCGCCGGGGCCGTCCCGTCTCGCGCCGGCCGGGACGGCCCCGGTGCCTGCGTGAATTCCCGGACAGGGGGCGCGCGAGCCCGCATAATCGTTAGACATGGGAAAGACTTATGAGCGCATAGACGGCAGACTCCGCACCTTCATCGAGTCCCAGCCCCTCTTCTTCACCGCCACCGCCCCGCTCGGCGCGGACGGCACGGTCAACCTCTCCCCCAAGGGCCTCACCGGTTCCTTCGCGGTGCTCGACGAGCACACCGTGGCCTACCTCGACTTCGCCGGCTCCAACGCCGAGACCGTCGCCCACCTCCGGGAGAACGGCCGGATCACGCTCATGTGGTGCGCCTTCCAGGGCCCGCCGAACATCGTCCGGGTGCACGGCCGCGGCGAGCCCGTCTTCCGCGACGACCCCCGCTTCCCCGGACTGCTGGCCCGGTTCCCGGACATCGACCCGGCCGCGCACGGACTGCGCGCGATCATCGTCGTGACGGCCGAACTGATCCGCGACACCTGCGGTTACGCCGTCCCCTTCATGGCGTACGAGCAGGACCGCGATCTGCACGCCAAGCGGTTCGCCCGGGAGGACGACGCCTCGCTCGACGCCTACTTCACCAAGAAGGAGCACATCGCGACCAGCCTGGACGGCCTTCCCGGGCTGCCGTTGCCGCTGCCGCCCTCTACGGTCTGACCCATGCGCCCCGGTGCCGTCGCCCTCGCCCTCGCCGCCCTCCTGCTGCCGGCCTTCGCCGCGCCGCCCGGCCCGCTGCCGGACCGGATGGCGGACACCGGCGCCGGCACCCAGCTGATCACCGCCGTCGCCCCGGACACCGCCGCCACCACCGGCACCGTCACCTGGTGGGACCGGAAGGGCGACGCCTGGGTGGCGGCCGGCTCCGCGCCCGCCCACTTCGGCGCGAGGGGCCTGGTGGCGGGCGACCGGCGGAAACAGGGCACCGACACCACCCCCACCGGCCTGTACCGCCTCCCCTACGCCTTCGGCATCGCACCGCCGCCGCCCGGGACGGCGTACCGCTACCGCCCGGTGCGCGCGGACTCCTGGTGGTGCCAGGACAACGGCTCCCGTGCCTACAACCGCTGGACCGAGCCGCGCCCCGCCGACTGCGCCGCCACCGAGGCCGAGCACCTGATCAGCTACGGCAAGCAGTACGCCCACGCCCTGGTCGTCGGCTTCAACTACGACCGCCCGGTGCGCGGGCGCGGCGCGGGCATCTTCCTGCACGTGAACGGGGAGGGCGCGACGGCCGGGTGCGTGTCGGTACCGGCCGACGCCATGCGCCGGATCCTCATCTGGGCGGACCCGGCGGCCCGGCCGCACCTCGCGATCGGCACCGCGCACGGGAAGACGGCGCTCACCCGGTACTGAACATCTCGCGGTCACGGCACGTACCTGTGGGCCAAGGGTCTTGTCCCCCACGGAGGAACCGTGACCACCACGCTCGCCGGCGGACGTGCCGCCCGCCGCCAGACGATGCGCCGCATCCGTCCGCGCCGTTCCCCGGCCGTCCCTCTGCTGCTCGCCGTGTGGGCGGGCGCGGCGGGCGTGTTGTGGCTGTGGTGGCGCAACACGCCCGCCATCTCCGACGACACCGGCCGGGTGCTCGGCGCGGGCCGCATCACCGGCCTGCTCGCCGGGTATCTCATGGCCCTCGTCGTGCTCCAGATGGCCCGGGTGCCCGCGCTGGAACGGCGGGTGGGCTCGGACCGGGTGGCCCGCTGGCACGCGATGACCGGCCGCTACACGCTCTGCCTGGTCCTCGCGCACGTCTTCCTGATCATGTGGGGGTACGCGCTCCAGTCCGGCCGGAGCCTCGGCGGCCTCGTCACGCAGACGGTGGAGTCGGTGACCGGCCTCCCCGACCTCGGCAAGGCGGCGGTCGGCACCGGTCTGCTGCTGCTGATCGGCCTGCTCTCGGCCGGCCCGGTGCGCCGCCGTGTCCCGTACGACTTCTGGTACCACGTGCACCTGCTGACCTACGCGGCGGTGTTCCTGACCTTCTGGCACCAGCTGACCGCCGGGAACGACTTCGTGGTGGCACCCCTCGCGCGGACCGTCTGGTACGCCCTGTACGGGTCGGTGACGGCACTGGTGCTCTGGTACCGGATCGTCACCCCGCTGCGGCTTAACCTGCGGCACCGGATGCGGGTCGAGGCGGTCGTCGAGGAGACGCCCGGGATCGTGTCGGTGCTGATCAGGGGGCGCAAGCTGCACCGGATGGGCGCGCAGGCCGGGCAGTTCTTCCGGTGGCGCTTCCTGGCCCCGGGCATGCGGTTCAGCTCCCACCCGTACTCCCTGTCCGCCGCCCCGCGGCCGGACATGCTGCGGATCACGGTGAAGGCGATCGGTGACCACAGCGCCCGGCTGCGGGAGCTGACGCCGGGCACCCGGGTGTGGGCGGAGGGCCCGTACGGGGCGCTGACCGCGCAGCGCCGCAGCCGGGGCAAGGTGCTGCTGGTGGCGGGCGGGGTCGGGATCACCCCGATGCGGGCCCTGTTCGAGACGCTGCCCGGGGCCGCGGGCGACATCACCCTCCTCTACCGGGCCAACAGCACCCAGGACCTGGCGCTGTGGGACGAGCTGGCCGCGATCGCCGACGCGCGCGGCGCCCGGCTGATGTACGCGGTGAACGGCCCGGACGGGGTGCGCCCCGACATCTCGGCGGATTCGCTGGCCCGCAAGATCCCGGACGTCGACCGGCACGACGTCTTCCTGTGCGGTCCGCCCGGTTTCGCGCAGTCGGTCTACGAGGCGCTGCGCGGCGCCGGGGTACCGGCCCGCCGGATCCATCACGAGTCGTTCGAGATGTGAGAGGCCGTCACGAAGCGACCGGCACAGAGCCACCGTCACGAGCTGAGGGAGATTCGGGAGATGAGGAAGAGCCATCCCGTCCGGCGCGCCGTGCTCGCGGGCGCCGCGACGGTGACCGGCGTGGTGCTGCTGCTGTCGCTGAAACCGGCGTCCGACCCGGGCGCCCCCGCCGCGGCCCAGTCACCGCAGGCCGGACAGCAGGGGACGGAGCAGGGCGGAGAACAGGCCGGCCAGGACGCCGCCGCCGGCACGGTCCTCGGTGACGCGGTCCGCACCCAGTACGGCCTCGTCCAGGTCCGCCTGACGCTGACCGACGGCAGGATCACCAAGGCGGAGGCCGTCCAGGCCCCCAAGGGCGGCCGCAGCGACCAGGTCACCGCCGACGCCGTACCCCAGCTCAACCAAGC
>NZ_JBQOUX010000005.1:90248-133018 GCF_052216785.1 Streptomyces sp. JW3
ACCGGCACCGCCGACATCGACACCGTCTCCGGCGCCACCTACACCAGCACCGGATACAAACAGTCCCTCCAGTCGGCGCTGGACCGGGCCGGTGGCTGAGCCGGCCGAGGCTCCCGCCGCGGTGCGCCGGGTGGAGGAGACGATGGGCACCGTCTTCTCCTTCGACGTCCGCGGCGGGGAACCGGCTGCCGTGCGGGCCGCGCTGAACGAGGCGGTGGCCGGGCTGCACCGGGCCGACGAGGTGTTCAGCACCTTCCGCGACGACAGCCAGCTCTCGCGGCTGGCCCGCGGTGAGCTGACCACGGCGGAGTGTGAGCCGGAGGTGGCTCAGGTGCTGGCGCTGGCGGCCGAGGCGGAACGGGTGAGCGAGGGCTGGTTCAGCACGTCGTACGAGGGCCGGCTCGACCCCACCGGGATCGTGAAGGGCTGGGCCGTGGAGCGGGCCGCGCGGCGGATCGCGGCGGCGGGTCCGGACGGGGTGAGCGTCAACGGCGGCGGGGACGTGCAGGTGCTGGGGACGCCCGGGGCCGGCCGGCCGTGGCGGGTCGGCGTGTCGGACCCGCTGCGGCCGGGCGCGCTGGCGGCCGTCCTGTCCGCCGCCGGAGCCACCGAACTGGCCGTCGCCACCTCCGGGTCGGCCGAGCGGGGCGCGCACGTCGTCGACCCGCGCACGGGCCGCTCGGCCGTCACCGACCTGGTCTCGGTCACCGTGGTGTCCGACAGCCTGACCTGGGCCGACTGCTGGGCGACGGCGGCCTTCGCGATGGGGGCGAGGGAGGGACTGCGGTGGCTGGAGTCCCTGGAGGGGGTGGAAGCCCTACTGATCACGGCGGGCGACGAGGTGAGATGTACGGGGGGCCTGGCTTCCCGACTCGGTTGAGGAGACGTCCCTGAAGGGGCGCGGGGCTGTGTCGATCCGCGGCTTCGCCGCGTGGGCGCGACCAGCCACAACCAACCCGCACCCGGCGAACGAACCCTCAGTGCCCGTTCTGCGCCAACCGCAGCAAATGATCGGCCAACGCCTGTCCCCCCGTAGGATTCCGGCTGATCAGCATCACCGTGTCGTCCCCGGCGATCGTCCCGAGGATGTCGTGCAGCTCCGCCTGGTCGATCGCCGAGGCGAGGAACTGCGCCGCCCCCGGCGGAGTCCGCAGCACCACGAGATTCGCGGACGCCTCCGCGGAGATCAGCAGCTCCGCCGAGAGCCGCCGCATCCGCTCCTCCTTCGCCGACCCGCCCAACGGTGCCCGGGGGGTCCGGAAACCCCCCTCACTGGGCACCGCGTAGATCAGGTCGCCGTCGGTGTTGCGGATCTTGACCGCGTTCAGCTCGTCGAGGTCCCGGGAGAGCGTCGCCTGCGTGACGGTCAGCCCGTCGTCGGCGAGCAGCTTCGCGAGCTGGCTCTGCGACCGCACCGGCTGCCGGTTGAGGATGTCCACGATCCGGCGGTGGCGGGCGGTGCGGGTCTGCGGCACGGCGGGCCCCGCGGCCCCCGCGCTCTCGTGGTCCTGCGCCTGACTCATCGTCGTCTCATTCTCCGGATCGTCCATCCGTTCGTCCGTTCCCGCCCGCCGCGTCCAGGATGCCGGGCAGCGCCCCGAGGAACGCGTCCACCGCGTCGTCACCGAGGTTCAGCGGCGGCATCAGCCGTACGACATCGGGGGCGGGCGCGTTCACCAGGATTCCGGCGTCCTGAGCCGCCTGCTGCACCCGCGGCGCCAGTGGCTCGGTGAGCACGATACCCAGGAGCAGGCCCGCGCCCCGGACCTGGTCGACCAGCGGGTGTCCGAGCGCCTCGACGCCGCCGCGCAGCTTCTCGCTCTGCCGTTTGACGTTCTCCAGCAGCCCGTCCGCCGCGATGGTGTCCAGGACGGCGAGTCCGGCCGCGCAGGCGACCGGGTTGCCGCCGAAGGTGGTGCCGTGCTGGCCGGGCTGGAGCAGGTCGGCCGCGCGGCCGAAGGCGACGGTCGCGCCCAGCGGCAGGCCGCCGCCGAGGCCCTTGGCGAGGGTGACGACGTCGGGCAGCACGCCCTCGTGGGCCTGGTACTCGAACCAGTGCCCGGTGCGGCCGACGCCGGTCTGCACCTCGTCCAGGACCAGCAGCGCGCCGGTCGCGGCGGTGATCGCGCGGGCCGCCTTCAGATAGCCGGCCGGGGGCACCACCACGCCGTTCTCGCCCTGCACCGGCTCGATGATCACCAGGGCGGTGTCCTCGGTGACCGCGGCGGCCAGCGCCTGCGCGTCGCCGTAGGGGACGTGCGTGACGTCGCCGGGCAGCGGACGGAAGGGTTCCTGCTTGCCGGGCTGGCCGGTGAGGGCCAGCGCGCCCATGGTGCGGCCGTGGAAGCCGCCCTCGGTGGCGACCATGTGCGACCGCCCGGTCAGCCGGCCGATCTTGAACGCGCCCTCGTTGGCCTCGGCGCCGGAGTTGCAGAAGTAGACCTTGCCGTCCCGGCCGAAGTGCTCCAGCAGCCGTTCGGCGAGCGCGATGGGCGGCTCGGCGATGAACAGGTTGGAGACGTGGCCGAGTGCGGCGATCTGGTCGCTGACGGCTGCGACGACCGCCGGGTGGGCGTGGCCGAGCGCGTTGACCGCGATACCGCCGACGAAGTCCAGGTACGCGTTGCCGTCGGCGTCCCACAGCCGCTCGCCGGCGCCGCGCACCAGGGGCAGCCGGGGGGTGCCGTAGTTGTTCATGAGCGCGCCCTGCCACCGCGTGGTCAGGTCCTGGTTGGCGGTCACTGGTCCCCCTCGGTCTCGTCCGGCACGACCATCGTGCCGATCCCCTCGTCGGTGAAGATCTCCAGCAGGATCGAGTGCTGGACCCGGCCGTCGATGACGCGGGCCGTGGTGACGCCGCCCCGGACGGCGTGCAGACAGCCCTCCATCTTCGGCACCATGCCGCTGGACAGCTCGGGGAGCAGCTTCTCCAGCTGGGAGGCGGTGAGCCGGCTGATCACCTCGTCGGAGTCCGGCCAGTCCTCGTAGAGGCCCTCCACATCGGTGAGGACCATGAGGGTCTCCGCACCGAGCGCCGCAGCGAGTGCCGCAGCCGCCGTATCAGCATTGACGTTGTAGACATGGTGGTCGTCCTGGGAGCGGGCGATCGACGAGACGACCGGGATGCGGCCGTCGGCGAGCAGCGCCTCGATCGCGCCGGTGTCGATCTCGGTGATCTCACCGACCCGGCCGATGTCGACCGGCTCGCCGTCGATCCGGGGCTGGTGCTTGGTGGCGGTCATGGTGTGCGCGTCCTCGCCGGTGAGGCCGACGGCGAGCGGGCCGTGCCGGTTGAGCAGCCCGACCAGTTCCCGCTGCACCTGCCCGGCCAGCACCATCCGTACGACGTCCATGGCGTCCTCGGTGGTGACCCGCAGGCCCGCCTTGAACTCGCTGACGATGCCGTGCCGGTCGAGGGCGGCGCTGATCTGCGGGCCGCCGCCGTGCACGACGACCGGCTTGAGGCCGGCGTGCCGCAGGAAGACGACGTCCTGGGCGAAGGCGGCCTTGAGGTCCTCGTCGATCATGGCGTTGCCGCCGAACTTGATGACGACCGTCTTGCCGGCGTGCCGGACCAGCCAGGGCAGCGCCTCGATGAGGATCTGGGCCTTGGGGAGCGCGGTGTGCTTCCGCGTGGGAGTGCTCATGACGAGTAGGCGCTGTTCTCGTGGACGTAGTCGGCGGTGAGGTCGTTGGTCCAGATGGTGGCGGTCTCGGTGCCGGCCGCGAGGTCGGCGACGATGTGCACCTCGCGGTAGCGCATGTCGACCTGGTCGCGGTCCTCGCCGACGCCGCCGTCCTTGCACACCCAGACGCCGTTGATGGCGACGTTGAGCGCGTCGGGCTCGAAGGCGGCCTTGGTGGTGCCGATCGCGGACAGGACGCGGCCCCAGTTGGGGTCCTCGCCGTGGATGGCGCACTTGAGGAGGTTGTTGCGGGCGATGGAGCGGCCCACCTCGACGGCGTCGTCCTCGGTCGCGGCGTTCACGACCTCGACCTTGATGTCCTTGCTGGCGCCCTCGGCGTCCCGGATGAGCTGCTGGCCGAGGTCGTCGCAGACGGTCCGTACCGCCTCGGCGAACGCGGCGTACTCGGGGGTGACCCCACTGGCGCCGGAGGCGAGCAGCAGCACGGTGTCGTTGGTGGACATGCAGCCGTCGGAGTCGACCCGGTCGAAGGTGACCCGGGTGGCGTCGCGCAGCGCCCGGTCGAGGGTCGCGGCGTCCAGGTCGGCGTCGGTGGTGAGCACGACGAGCATGGTGGCCAGGCCCGGGGCGAGCATGCCGGCGCCCTTGGCCATGCCGCCGACGGTCCAGCCGTCCCGCGTGACGACCGACGTCTTGTGCACGGTGTCGGTGGTCTTGACGGCGATGGCGGCCTTCTCGCCGCCGTGCTCGGAGAGCTGGGCGGCGGCGCTCTCGACGCCCGGCAGCAGCTTGTCCATCGGGAGCAGCACGCCGATCAGGCCGGTGGAGCAGACGGCCACCTGGCCGGCGCCGATCCCGCCGAGCACCTCGGCCACCTTCTCGGCGGTGGCGTGCGTGTCCTGGAAGCCCTTGGGTCCGGTACAGGCGTTGGCGCCCCCGGAGTTGAGGACGACGGCGGTCAGCTCGCCGGTCTTCAGCACCTGCTCGGACCACAGGACCGGGGCGGCCTTGACGCGGTTGGCGGTGAAGACGCCCGCGGCGGCGCGGCGCGGGCCGGTGTTGACCACGAGGGCCAGGTCGGGGTTGCCGTTCTCCTTGATCCCGGCGGCGATGCCCGCCGCCGTGAATCCCTTGGCTGCCGTCACACTCACGGCGCGACTCCGATCGTCGTCAGTCCCGTGGTCTCGTCGAGACCCAGGGCGAGGTTCATGCTCTGGACGGCACCGCCCGCGGTGCCCTTGGCCAGGTTGTCGATGGCGCTGATCGCGATGATGCGGCCCGCGGCGGCGTCGTACGCGACCTGCACCTGAACGGCGTTCGAACCGTGGACTGACGCGGTCGCGGGCCACTGCCCCGCGGGCAGCAGGTGGACGAAGGGCTCGTCGGCGTACGCCTTCTCGTAGGCGGCGCGGACCGACTCGGCGGTGGCGCCGGGGCGGGCCTTGGCGCTGCACGTGGCGAGGATGCCGCGCGGCATCGGCGCCAGCGTCGGTGTGAAGGAGACGGAGACCCGCTCGCCCGCCGCGGCGCTGAGGTTCTGGATCATCTCCGGGGTGTGCCGGTGCACGCCGCCGACCCCGTACGGGGACATCGAGCCCATCACCTCGCTGCCCAGCAGGTGCGGCTTGGGCGCCTTGCCGGCGCCGGAGGTGCCGGAGGCGGCGACGATCACCGCCTCGGGCTCGGCGAGCGCGGCCGTGTACGCCGGGAACAGGGCGAGGGAGACGGCCGTCGGGTAGCAACCGGGTACCGCGATGCGCTTGGACCCCTCCAGCGCGGCGCGGGCACCCGGCAGTTCGGGCAGCCCGTAGGGCCAGGTCCCGGCGTGCGGGGAGCCGTAGAACGCCTCCCAGTCGCCGGCGTCCGTCAGCCGGAAGTCGGCGCCCATGTCGACCACGAGCACGTCCGGGCCGAGCTGCTCGGCGACGGCGGCGGACTGGCCGTGCGGCAGCGCGAGGAAGACGACCTCGTGGCCGGCCAGCACCTCGGCCGTCGTCGGCTCCAGCACCCGGCCGGCCAGCGGCAGCAGGTGCGGCTGGAGCGCGCCGAGGCGCTGTCCGGCGTTGGAGTTGCCGGTCAGGGCGCCGATCTCGATCTCGGGATGGGTCAGGAGCAGCCGCAGCAGCTCTCCGCCCGCGTATCCGCTCGCTCCGGCCACCGCCGCACGTACCACCATGGATAACCCTCCTCCTGATGGCATGACTATACGTTTCCATGCACGTTTATGCAATGCGGTCCCCGGTGGGCCACGAGCCTCTAGGCGGCCAGGACCAGCAGCAGCAGAAACAGCACCACGGGTGTCAGGAGCAGGGTGAGGAGGTGCCCGCACAGAGTGCGGACCATGCCGAGCAGCGCGAAGAGCAGCAGCCCGCCCAGCAGCCAGGAGAGGAAGAGGCCCAGCGCGAGTGTCTGTGCCGCGTTCTCCTGTTCCCGGGTGGCCGGGTCGGTGAGCACGCCGCTCGCCAGGAAGAAGAGCAGCGAGCCGAGCAGGACGTCCGCCGCGCCGACCACGGGTGCGGCCGGCCGGTCGGCCCGCCGCACCCGTCTCCACAGCCGTATGACACTCATGGGCCGGGGAGCCTAGCCCAGGATGATCTTCACCGCCGCTTGATCCGCAGGAAGGTGACCGAGTTGGCCGGGAAGGTGTACGTGAACTCCGCCGCGACCCCGGAGAAGGTCGACGTCACCGGTGTGACCGGGGCGTCCGTCTCGGTGTTCACCGCGTCCTGGTCGGCGGCCAGGGTGGTGACCCGGGCGCGGGTGGCGACCTTGGCGCCGCCGAGGTCGACCGCGGTGCGGGCGGCGGCGCTCTGCGCGTTGACGACCTTGACGATCAGGTCGCCGGTCTTCGCGTCCTCGGTGACGACCTGACGGAACGGCTCGGCCGGCTTGTCGTCGGTGAAGGAGCCCCACTCCGCGCCGTCGAGGTAGAGGGTGACCTGACGGCCCCGGACCTTGATGCCGATGTCGTAGGCGCGACCGGTCTCGACCGAGCCGGCCTTGGACAGCAGCGTGGACTTGCCGCCGTCGACGGCCTGCTCGACGGCGGACTGGGTGTTGTTCCAGCCGCCCAGGTTCCACCAGTAGTAGTTCCCGGTGTCCTTGACACCGAAGGCGACCAGGAAGCCCTCCTTGCCGGCCTTCTTGGTGGCCTTGACGTGCAGGTCGTAGTTCTGCCAGGCCGGGTCGCCCGCCGTGACCAGGGTGTTCTCGGCGGCCTCGTCGGTCTGTACGTACTGCCCGTCCTGGACGCTCCAGCTCCCGGTGCCGGAACCGGTCCACTGCGCCGCGTCACCGGAGAAGTCGTCGCTCAGCAGCGTCGCACCGTCCGCCGAGGTCACCTTCACGTCGTCGTACGCCGCGCTGGTGGCCCAGGTCGACAGCCCGACCGCGCCGGCGATGGGGCCGCTGACGTCAGGGGTCGTGGTGGCCGTCGAGGGGACGACGCGGTCGCCGGTGTTGTTCATGAAGAGCTTCTGGACCTCGTAGTTGGCCGAGTTCCAGGACGCCCGGTTGTTGAACCAGATCAGGTCCGGGCGCCACTGCACGTAGTCCTCGTTGGCGAGCAGCGGGGCGTAGGAGGCGAGTTTCACGATGTCCGCGTTGCGTTCCAGGCCGGTCATGTAGGCGGCCTCGGAGAGGGCGTTCCGCCAGGCGTTGCCCTGGGAGGCGTACTCGCCGAGGAAGACCTTGGGGCCGTTGCGGTCGTAGCTGTCGTAGCGGTCGTTGTTCTGGAGGAACCACTGCGGGCTGTTGTAGTAGTGCTCGTCGACCAGGTCGACGCCGCCCTCGCGGTTGAGTTTCCAGGCGGTGTCGAAGGTGGTGCCGGAGTCGTCGGGGCCGGAGTTGGAGACGACGGTGATGTCCGGGTACTTCGCCTCGATGGCGGTGCGGAACTTCTCGAACCGGGCGTAGTACGCCTCGGGCAGGTTCTCCTCGTTGCCGACCGCGAGGTGGGTGAGGTGGAAGGGCTTGGGATGGCCCATCCGGGCGCGCAGCCCGCCCCACTCGGACGTCACCGGACCGCCCGCGAACTCGATCAGGTCCAGGGTGTCCTGGATGTGCCGCTTCAGCAGCGCCTCGTCGTCGACGGCCCGGTTCTGGCCGCAGCCGGTGACCAGCGCGGGGACGACGGGCAGCGGCATGGCGCCGATGTCCTCGGCGAAGCGGAAGTACTCGTAGTAGCCGAGGCCGTAGCTCTGGTTGTAGCCCCAGAAGTTGGCGTTGGTGGCGCGCTCCTCGACCGGGCCGACGGTGTCCTTCCACTGGTAGGCGCGCTTGCGCTGGTAGCCGGACGCCGCGCTGTAGTCCTCCATCGAGCCGGTGTTGACCAGGCAGCCGCCGGGGAAGCGGACGAAGCCGGGGTCCAGGGCCTCGATCTTCTCGGCGAGGTCCCCGCGCAGGCCGTTGGGCTCGTTCTGGTAGGTGTCGCGCGGGAAGAGCGAGACCATGTCGAGGGCGGCGGACGCGGAGGAGGCGACCGCGAGCCGGCCGCGGTTGCTGGTGCGGGTCGCCGTGAAGGTGGCGGTGTACTTGCGCCAGCCGCCCTTCGCGGCGACCTCGCGTGCGGTGGCGAGGGTGCCCGCGGCGTCCTTCAGGCCGACGGTGAGGATGGTGCCGGACTCGGCGCGGGCCCACACCGAGAAGTCGTACTTCTTGCCCTGCTCGACGCGGACGCCGGTGTTGTAGCCGGCGTTGGTGACCGCCGAACCGGCGCCCAGTTTCAGGTAGTTGCGGTTGCGCTCGTTGAGCCGCCCACTGTCGTCCACGACCTCGGCGGTGCCGTCCGTCGCCCAGGAGGTCAGCGGGGTGTAGGAGGCGTTGTCGGCGGTGGAGTACTCGAAGGACCGGTTCTGCACCAGCTCGGCGTAGAGACCGCCGTCGGCCGCGCGGTTGATGTCCTCGAAGAAGACGCCGTACATCGTGTCGTCGATGGCCGCGCCCGTGGCGTCCGGGTCGACGGTGATCGCGTAGTCGGTGACCGCCTCGGCGTGCGCGGGGACCGGGATCAGGACGGTGGCGGTCAGCAGGGCCGTCGCCGTCAGACCGAGTCTGAGACGGCGGCGGTGCGTGCGGGACAGGGATCGTGACATGGATACTCCGCGGCTCCGACTGGACCGGGTCCAGTCTTGTTCGAAATATCGGACATTGACCAGGACTTCGAACGGCAAGATAGGGAGGAGACCGTGGAGCGTCAATGGGTCGCGCGAGGGCGGGCGGGGCGGAGGGAGCGAAGTGATGGGCGAGTTCTGGCCAGTACCCGATGTACTGGCCCATCTGGCCGGGGGCTGGCGGGTGCGGCGGTCGGTGCGGGATCTCGCGGGCGGCGACGCGGGGCGGTTCGAGGGGACGACGGTCTTCCGGCCGCCGGCGGACGGCGACGGTCTGCTGCACCTGGAGTCCGGCGGGTTCACCTGGCAGGGCGTGACCCGGCCGGCCGAGCGGACGCTGCGGTTCCTGCCGGGCGCCGCGCCGGGCACGGCGGACGTGCGCTTCGCCGACGGCCGGCCCTTCCACGACCTGGACCTGACCACCGGCCGCTACGTCGCCGACCATCCCTGCGCGGCCGACCTGTACCGGGGCGAGTTCACCGTCCGGGACCGGGACCACTGGCGCACGGTGTGGCGGGTGGGCGGCCCGGCCAAGGACCTGCTGCTGACGACGGATTATGAGCGGGCGGCCCTCTAGAGACCCCCGTCGAACCGCAGCGCCCAGCGACCCGCGCTGCCGGTGAGGGTGGTCGTCGCCAGTGGGTGCACGTCGATGTTCCAGTACGTCGCGGGCGGCGCGCCCAGGGCGTACACCAGGGCGGCGCGGATCACGGACGGCTCGGCCACCGCGACGACCCGGTCGCCGTCCTGGGCGGGCCGGGTGTCGAGCCAGCCGCCGACCCGGCCGATGAAGCCGAGCAGCGACTCCCCGCCGTGCGGGGCGGCTCGGGCGTCGGTCAGCCAGGCGTCCACCGCCTGCGGTTCCCGGGCCATCGCCTCGCCCAGGGTCAGTCCGCGCCAGCGGCCCATGTCGCAGTCCCGCAGGGCGAGTTGGACGAGCGGGGCGTAGCCGAGTCCGTCGCCGGTGGTCCGGCTGCGGGGGGCCGGCGAGCAGTAGCGCAGTTCGCACGCCGCGAGCGGCAGCAGGCCGGCGGCGGCCCGCTGCACCTGCTGCCAGCCGTCCCGGTCCAGCGGCTGGTCGTCGCCGAACCGCTCCG
Organism: Streptomyces sp. JW3; assembly: GCF_052216785.1. NCBI lineage: Bacteria > Bacillati > Actinomycetota > Actinomycetes > Kitasatosporales > Streptomycetaceae > Streptomyces > Streptomyces sp. JW3. The sequence goes on from NZ_JBQOUX010000005.1 coordinate 100,104, forward strand.
CGAACGGGGACGCGGCGCCGGCCGCCGCGACGAACGTGACGCGAAGCGACATGCGCCGATCGTCATCCCGGAAAGTGCCCGGGGCAAGGGGTGTTACCCGGGGCTCACCGTGCGTGCGCCGGAGTTCACCCTCGGTGTGCCGGGGCTCACCGACGGCTCACTGGGGGCGCACCGACGGCTCATTGGCCGTAGGCGAGCAGCATCCACTCCGCGGGCCGCTCCAACGGCGCGAACCCGAGCTTGGCGTACACGCCGTGCGCGTCCCGGGTGGCGAGGATGATCCGGCGCAGCCCGTACGGCCGCAGGTGCTCGCGGACGGCCGCCGCCAGTGCCGTACCGATGCCCTTGCCGCGTACCGAGGGGCCCACGTAAACGTCGCACAGGTACGCGAAGGTCGCCCGGTCGGTGACCACCCGGGCGTAGGCCACCTGCTCGCCCGTCACCGCCTCGTACACCCCGAAGTTGAGCGACCCGGCGACCGCCCGGTCGTGCTTGTCGCGGGGGCGTCCGGTGGCCCAGTAGGTGTCGGTGGCCAGCCAGTGGTGCACGCGGTCGGCGTCGAGGCGGGCGGGGTCGGTGGAGATCTCGTAGCCCTCGGGGAGGGACGGGGCGTCGTCGGTCATGCCGGGAGGCTCGCAGGCGGCCGGCCCGGTCGTCGACCTGTTTTCCCCGCCGCGGCTCACGCCTCCCGGCCGCCCGCCACCTCGTCCAGCGCCGCCCGCAACCGCCGCACGCCCTCCCCGATCTCCGCCACTCCCGCCACCGCCGCGAAACTCAGCCGCAGATGACCCGCCGACGGCTCGGCGCTGAAGTACGGGCGGCCGGGCGTGAGCGCGACGCCCGCGCGCAGGGCGGCGGTGGTCAGCGCGGCCTCCGAGGTGCCGTCCGGGAGGCGGAGCCAGAGGTGGTAGCCGCCGGACGGGACGTGCGGCAGGGCGAGTTCGGGCAGGTGCCGGCGCAGGGCCGTGGTCATGGTGTCCCGGCGGGTGCGCAACTCGGCGGACACCGCCCGCAGATGACGGGGCCAGGCGGGCGAGCCGACCAGTTCCAGCGCCGCTTCCTGGAGCGGGCGCGGGACGAAGAAGCTGTCGACGACCTGGATGGCGCGCAGCCGCTGAAGGACGGGGCCGCGGGCGGCCAGCGCGCTCACCCGGAAGCTGGGCGAGGCCGCCTTGGTCAGCGAGCAGACGTGCACCACCACGCCGTCCGGGTCGTCGGCGGCCAGCGGCGGCGGCAGCGGCCCGGCGTCCTCGTGCACCAGCCGCCGGACGAAGTCGTCCTCGACGACGAACGCGCCGGCCTGCCGGGCGATGCGCAGCACCTCGGCGCGCCGGTCGGCGGCGAGCACCGCGCCGGTCGGGTTCTGGAACAGCGGCTGGCAGACGAGGACCCGGGCGCCGCTGGCCCTGAAGGCGTCGGCGAGCAGCGCCGGACGGACCCCGCCGGCGTCCACCGGTACCGGCACCGGGCGCAGTCCGGCGGCGCGGGCGATGGCCAGCATGCCGGGGTAGGTGGGCGACTCGACGAGGACCGGCGCGCCGGGCGGGGCGAGCGCGCGCAGCGCCGTGGTCAGCGCGGACTGGCCGCCGGCGGTGACGAGTATCTCGGCGGCCGTGACGGTCCCGCCGGGCCCGCCGATGGCGCGCGCGAACCACTCGCGCAGTTCCCACAGCCCCTCCATCGGCGGCCGGCCCCAGGCGCCGGGCCGCCGGCCGGCCCGGGACAGGGCGGCGGCCAGCGCCCGTTCCGGCTGGAGCGAGGGGTGCAGATAGCCGCCGTTGAACTCGATGACACCGGGCGGCGGCGCGGCCAGCGAGGCCAGCACGCCGGACGCGTCCACCGAGCGCGGTACCAGGTCGGTGGAGGCGTCCGCGCTGAGCGCGACCTCCTGCCAGGAGGTGTCCCCGGCGGCCGGCGCCGGAGTGCGCGGCTCGGCCCGGAAGGCGCCGGCGCCGGGCCGGGTCACCACCAGCCCCTCGGCGGCGAGCCGCGCCAGCGCCCGGGAGACGGTCACCGGACTGACCCGGAACCGGTCGACCAGGACCCGGCTCGACGGCAGCTTTCCACCGGGTGAGTAGCGGTCCAGCTCCCGTCGCAGCAGATTCGCCAGTTCCTCCACACTGCTACGCTCATGCATGAGAGCACAGAGTAGCGCTACCGGTACTGCGGCGATAGCGGTCGGCGGGGCCCCGGCCGAGGACTCCGCGACCGGGGGCACCCTTCAGGCCGCGCTCGGCGTCGTCGCCTTCTCCCTCACCTTCCCGGCCACCGCCTGGGGCCTGGAGGGCTTCGGTCCCTGGTCCCTGGTCGCGGTGCGCAGTGTCCTGGCGGCCGCGATCGCGGGCGGTTGCCTGCTGTTCCTGCGGGTGCCGCTGCCCGACCGGCGGCACCGGGCCCCTCTCGCGGTGGTCGGCGCCGGCGTGGTGCTCGGCTTCCCGCTGCTGACCACGCTCGCCCTCCAGACCTCGACCACCGCGCACGCCGCCGTCGTCGTCGGCCTGCTGCCGCTGACCACCGCCCTGCTGTCCGCGCTGCGGACGGGCACCCGCCCCTCGCGCACGTTCTGGCTGGCGGCGCTGGTGGGCGCGGCGGCGGTGGCCGCCTTCACGGTGCAGCAGAGCGGCGGGGCGCTGACGGCGGCCGACGCCTACCTGTTCGCGGCGCTGCTGGTGTGCGCGGCCGGGTACACCGAGGGCGGCCGGCTGGCCCGGCTGATGCCGGGCTGGCACGTGATCGGCTGGGCGCTGGTGCTGTGCCTGCCGCTGACGCTGCCCGTCGCGGCGGTGGCGCTGGCCCTGGAGCCGGTGCGCCTGACCGCGCACAGTGTGACCGGGCTGCTGTGGGTCGCGGTGGGCTCGCAGTTCCTCGGGCTGGTCGTCTGGTACCGGGGCATGGCCGCCATCGGCATTCCCAAGGCCAGCCAGTTGCAGCTGGCCCAGCCGCTGTTGACGCTGGTCTGGTCGGTGCTGCTGCTGGGCGAGCACCTGCCGGTGGCCGCGCCGGTCACGGCCGTCGCGGTGCTGGTGTGCATCGCCGTCACCCAGCGGGCGCGCGGCTGACCGGGTCCCCGCCCGGAGCTCACCGCCGTAGACTCGACAGCACGGACCGCTGCTCCGCGACGGTGAGGAGGTCCCGCCCATGCGTGCGACCGTTGGTGACCAGCTTGTGCAGCACGGCAGGGTGGTCGGACAGCAGGACAAGAAGGCCGAGATCGTCGAGGTGCTGGGCCGGGCGGGCGGCCCCCCGTACCGGGTCCGGTTCGAGGACGGGCACGAGGCCGTGTGCTCACCCGGCCCGGACACCGAGATCCGGCACCCGCAGACCCAGCTGTAGGAACCCCGAGGCCACGGCTGCCCGTGGCGGTCAGCGGGTGGTGCGGGCCGGCTTGCCGTAGTGGTCGGCGGCCACCCGCGCCATCGCGCCGATCGGGTTGGCCGCGACGTCCCGGGCGCCGAAGAAGACGTGCCCGCGCACCTGCGGATGGTCCTTGGCCAGCGTCAGGTGCCGGGACAGCTCGCCCGTCTTCTGCCAGGCGGCGGGCTGGGCCGCGTCGCCGGCCTTGTACAGCGCCTCGCCGATGTACAGCTCGGTGCGGCTGCCCTCGGCCGCCTTCGACCACCAGGACAGCAGCTCGGCGTAGTCGGCGGCGGCCATGCCGATGTGCCAGTACAGCTGCGGCACGATGTAGTCGATCCAGCCCTGCTGGACCCACTTGCGGGTGTCGGCGTACAGGTCGTCGTAGGTCTGGACGCCGCCCTGGGTCCGGGAGCCGCGGGAGTCGGTGGTGGCGTTGCGCCACACCCCGAAGGGGCTGACCCCGAACCGGGCGGCGGGGCGGACCTCCTCGACCCGGGCCGCCGTCTCCCGCACCAGCCGGTCGATGTTGTCCCGCCGCCACGCGGCCCGGCTCTCGAAGCCGCCGCCGAAGGTGCCGTAGGCGCCCGCGTCGTCGAAGCTCTGCCCGGCCACCGGGTACGGGTAGAAGTAGTCGTCGAAGTGGACGCCGTCCACCGCGTACTTGCGTACCGCGTCGAACATCGCCTCCTGCACGAAGGCGCGCACCTCGGGCAGCCCGGGGTTGTAGTAGAGCTTTCCGCCGTACGGCACCACCCAGTCGGGGTGCTTGCGGGCGGGGTGGGCGGCGGCCAGCCTGGACCGGTCGGTGTGGTTGGCGACCCGGTAGGGGTTGAACCAGGCGTGCAGTTCCAGGCCGCGCGCGTGCGCCTCCGTCACGGCGGTGCCCAGCGGGTCCCAGCCGGGGTCGCGGCCCTGCACCCCGGTCAGGCACTCCGACCACGGCTCGTGCGCGGACGGCCACAGCGCGTCGGCGGCGGGCCGCACCTGGAAGAAGACCGTGTTCAGGCCGTACTTCACCGCCGTGTCGAGGTACTTGACCAGGTCCCGGCGCTGGTCGGCGGCGGGCAGCCCCGGCCGCGACGGCCAGTCCCGGTTGGCCACGGTCGCCAGCCACATGCCGCGCATCGCGGTGCTTCCGGCGGCGCCGCCACCGGCCCCGGCCGCCCCGGCCGCCGTACCGGCACCCCGGCTGCCCGGTGCCGACGAGGCCCGCGGCGCCATCGCGAGCGCCGACACGGCGGCCACCGCGAATGCCCGGCGTGACAGCCGGCGCATGGGAAGACTCATGAAGACCCCAAAACGCTCCGGATCCGCTCGGTCACGGATCGTCCCAGGGGCACAGCATGCCCGACCCGGAGGACCGATCGACGTCATGGCGAGGGTAACGTGCACGATCGGAGCAGACGCCGGAGCCCCCGGCGGGCTGCCGGTGCCGTAGGACAGCGAAAGGGACGATGTGACCGTCTTCTCGGGAGATATCGCGCGCGTCGGCGTGGTCGGCTGCGGTCAGATGGGTGCGGGCATCGCCGAGGTGTGCGCCCGCGCCGGTCTGGAGGTGATGGTCGCCGAGACCACCGGAGAGGCCCTGGAGATAGGCCGTACCCGGCTGTTCAACTCGCTGGACAAGGCGGCCGAGCGCGGGAAGATCACCGAGGACGAGCGGGCGGCCACCCAGGCCCGGCTCGGCTTCACCACCGACCTCGGCGAGTTCGCCGACCGCGATCTGGTGATCGAGGCCGTCGTCGAGAACGAGCAGGTCAAGACGGAGATCTTCCAGGTCCTCGACCAGGTCGTGACCCGCCCGGACGCGATCCTCGCCTCCAACACCTCCTCCATTCCGCTGGTCCGGCTCGCGGTCGCCACCTCGCGCCCCGACCACGTGATCGGCATCCACTTCTTCAACCCGGCCCCGGTGCAGCAGCTCGTCGAGCTGATCCCGGCGCTGACCACCTCCGAGGGCACCCTCAGCCGGGCCCAGCTGTTCACCGAGAAGGTGCTCGGCAAGCACTCGATCCGGGCCCAGGACCGCTCCGGGTTCGTGGTCAACGCGCTGCTGATCCCGTACCTGCTGTCCGCGATCCGGATGTTCGAGTCGGGCATCGCCAGCCGCGAGGACATCGACAACGGCATGGAGCTGGGCTGCGCCCACCCGATGGGCCCGCTGCGGCTGACCGACCTGATCGGCCTCGACACGGTCGCCTCGGTCGCGTACTCGATGTACGAGGAGTACAAGGAACCGCTGTACGCCGCTCCCCCGCTGCTCCAGCGGATGGTCGACGCGGGGCGGCTCGGCCGCAAGAGCGGCTCGGGGTTCTACACCTACGCCTGACCCCCGTTGAGTCGCACGTGGGCCCGGCACCCGTCAGGGGTGCCGGGCCCACCGCTTTCACACTCCGTGTGCGCGCCGGGCTCGCATATGCCCCCCGCACACTCTCCCCCTGCGCCCACCAGGCGAGTTGACTCATCATGCGCATGCAAGGGCTGTACTGCGCGCTCATCCGATTACGGAAAGGAGCGGATTCGTGACCGTCGATCCCGAGCAGACCGTCGTGAACGGCGAACTGGCCGATGTCCGGCGCCGGCTCGACGTCGCCTACGCCCGCGTCGAGGGCGGACTGACGCTGCTCAACCATCGCACCGAGGAGACCGCGAAGACGCTGGACGAACTGAACACCCGCGTCACCTCCCTGGAACACGCCCGCTGGCCGCTGCCCTCGATCGCGGCGATCACGGCCGCGGGCGCGCTCATCGTGGCGGTGTGGCAGGCGTTCGGCCGCTGACGGGCCGAAGGAGCGGAGCCACAGGGGGGGTCAGGGCATGGCGTCCGGCCCGAGCCTGAGGTGGTGCAGCAGTAATAACGCGGCCGCCATGTTGGCGGCCGGCACCTCCCCGCGCGCGACCATGTCGGGGACGAGCTTGAGGGACACCCATTCCCTGCGGTCGGACTCGAAGGCGTCCACCGGGTGCCCGACGTACTCGCCCTCGTCGGACCAGTAGATGTGGTGCCGGGCGTCGGTGAGGCCGTTGGACGGCTCCACGCTCATCAGGTGCCGCAGGGGTCCCGGCCGCCAGCCGGTCTCCTCCTCCAGTTCCCGGGCGGCCGCGACCGCGAGGTCCTCGCCGTCCTCGACCACGCCGGCCGCCAGTTCCCAGCCCCAGCTGTCGGTGATGAAGCGGTGCCGCCACAGCAGCAGCACCTCGTTGGCCTCGTTGACCACCGTGGCCACGGCCACCGGACGCATCCGGATGAGGAAGTGGTCGAGGTGCCTGCCGTCCGGGAGTTCGACGTCGGCGAGATTGACGCTGAACCAGCGATTCGAGTACACAATCTGCTCGTAATGTTTCGCCCACTGCACGGTTATGCCACCTTTCGTTGAGTAGGTGGCAATATCGCAGCCGGAGCTGTCCGCAGCAGGCGCGCGGTGGCGGCTCAGGGGATCACAGGGGTACGCGCAGTGCCCCGTCGATGAGTTCGGCCGCCTCGGTGGTGCCCGCGCAGCCGCTGCGCACCAGGTGCTCGCGGACCGCGCGGAGTCTGTCGCGCAGCCGCTGGGACTCCATGCCCCGGGCCTGTTCGGTCATCTGCACCGCCGTCACCACGGCCTTGTCCGCGTGGCCCTGGCGCAGTTCGATGGTGCTGAGCATGGCCAGCCGGTGCACCCGGCCCCGGTCGTGCGCGGGGGTGTCGACGGCCGCCGCGGCGTGCTCGGCGGCGGCGGCCACCTCACCGAGGCTGAGCAGCGCCTCGGCCACCTGTACGTTGACCAGCCCCGGCTGCACATAGCCGGTCTCGTCGGGCTCGCGGCCGCGTCGGATGCGGTCGGCGGCCTGCTCGGCCCGCCGGATGCAGGACAGCGCGCTGGTGCCGTCGCCGAGGTGCGCGTACGCCTTGGCCTGCATCGCGTACAGGTCGGAGGCGAGCGCCGGGGTGATGTGCCGGCCGGCGGTGCGCAGCGCGGCCTCGGCGAAGGCGACGGCCTGGCGGTACTCCCGCAGGTACAGCGCCTGGTTGACCAGGAGCGCGATGACATAGGCGCCCAGGCCCCGGTCGCCGCTGGCCTTGGCCAGCCGCAGCGCCTGGTGGAAGTAGCGCTGTGCCAGGCCGTGCGCGTCGGAGTCGTAGGCACAGATACCGGCCACCGCGACCAGGCCGCCGGTGGCGCGGTGCAGTTGGCGGCCGGTGGCGTCGGTGTAGCTGCCGCGCAGCAGCGGGGCGGCCTCGGCGTTGAGGAAGCCGACGATCCGGGCCCGGGTCGCCACGCCGCCGGCCTTGCGGTACATCTGCTCGTAGTGGGCCCGGGCCGAGCGGAGCATGTCCAGGTCGGCGGGGGTGACCGGATGCCGGCCGCCGCGCGAGACGTCGACGTCCTCGGGCGGGTTCTCCCACTCCCACACCGGCATCACCGCGGGGGTGCCGGTGAGCGCGGGCGCGCCGAGCAGGTGCGGGCGCTGCTGCTGGTCGGAGCGCCACAGCGCGGTGGCCCGCTCGACGAACCCGGACAGCGAGCCGGCGTGCGGGGCGGCCGGCTCGCCGGGCACGCCGAGGCCGATGTCGTCGAGGGTGACCGGCCGGCGCAGCCGGCCCGCGAGCACCTCGCAGATCAGGTCGGGCACCTGGCCGCGCGGGCGCTGTCCCTTCAGCCACCGCGCGACGGCGGTGTGTTCGTAGCGAAGGGCGAGCCCTCGGCCCCGTCCGGCCTGGTTGACGTGTGCGGCCAGGCCGGCGTGCGAGATTCCCGCCTCGTCCAGGATCGCGTCGAGCAGAGTGTTGGGCTGCATGGGATGCCCCCCGAAGGCTCGGTGCCGTAGAGATTACTGGGTGCGTCTTCACACGGGGTGTGAACCGAGTACGCGATTCCGTACCGTGTGCGCGCTGTCGCGGAGCGTGCTGACCCGCTTGACTGAATTGCCTCGTAAGAGAGGCCGGTCGGGCCGCCGGCTCCCCCTCGTACAGTGCGGCGGCCCGTTGCCGCGCCGTCCGCCCGGCCGTCTGCCCGACATTCCGTGGCGGGGCGGGCGGCGGGCGCCGGCTCAGGAGAGCGAGTCGGCGCCATGCCGGGTCAGGGGTACGTCGTCGGGGCAGCGGGCGCGGTCGTGGTGCAGCATCAGCAGGGCCACGTCGTCGGGCGGGCCGCCGTGGCTGTGGCGCAGCAGCGCGGTGAGGAGCCGGCGCAGTACCGCCCGGGGGCACAGCGGCTGCTCCCGCACCGCCCCGGCGAGCGTCCGGTGCAGCGGGAAGAACCGGCCGTGGCCGTCCCGGGCGTCCTCGGCGCCGTCCGTGTACAGCAGCAGCGCCTGGCCCGGCGCCAGCCGCCCGTACCGCTGGACCGGCAGTTCGTCGGGGAGCGGGAAGAGACCGAGCGGCGGCAGCGGATCGGTCCGGGCCAGCGGCTCGACCTCGGTGCCGGTGATCAGATACGGCCATGGATGACCGCAGTTCAGCGCCCGCACCGCGCCGTCCGGCCCGATCTCCAGCAGCAGCACGGTGACGAACTCCTCGCCCGCCGTGCCGTCGTCGGCCCGCTCGCGCAACTGCCGGGCGAGGGCGCGGTCCAGGCGGCGCAGCACGTCGCCGAGGTCGCCCCCGTCGTACGCCGCCTCACGGAAACTGCCCAGTACGGCGGCGGCCGTGCCCACGGCGGCGAGACCGTGGCCCCGGGCGTCCCCCATCACCACCCGCACCCCGTGCTCGGTGCCGACCGCCTCGTACAGGTCACCGCCGATGACGGCGCCCGGGTCGGCGGAGAGCTGGGCGGCGGCGACGTCGAGTCCGCCGACGCTCGGCGGCAGCGGGCGCAGCAGCGCGCTCTGCGCGGCCCGCGCGATCCGGCGGGCCTGCCGCAACTCCCGCAGCAGGGTCCGCCGCACGTGCAGGACGATGCCGGTGCCGACGGCGAAGAAGACGGCACTGGACACGAGCCGGGCGCCCAGCCCGTCCTGTTGGGCGAGCGGACAGGCCAGCTTGTACGTGACGGCGCCGGCCCCCCACGCGGTGGGCAGCCCCAGCGCGAGCACCCTGCGGGGCAGCCCAGCCTTGATACGGATCATGCCGTGGCCCCCCAGTCAGGCCCAGACAGCGCGGACCGGCCCCGAAGGACCGGTCCGATTCTGTCGACGGCATGACCGAGAAGGGCCATATCATCCGGGATCGTCACCCATATGAGTGACGGGAGGGAAGGGGCCCCCGGTGGTGCCCCCAGTGGTGTCCCCGAAGGGGCGCCCGGCGCTCAGCCGCGCAGTACCGCCCCCACCCGCTCGCCCGCGAGGGCCACCGCCGCGTCCCGGGCCGCCGACGCCTCGTCGACGGTCAGCGTCCGGTCCGCCGCCCGGAACCGCAGCGCGTACGCCAGCGACTTGTGCCCCTCGCCGAGCTGCTCCGCGTTGTCGTACACGTCGAACAGCCGGATGGACTCCAGCAGTTCGCCCGCGCCGTCCCGCAACGCCGCCTCGACCTCGGCGGCCGGCACGAACGCGTCGACGACCAGGGCGACGTCCTGCGTGGCGACCGGGAAGGTGGAGATCCCCGGCGCCCGGGGCGTGTCGTCGCCGACCCGCTCCAGGACATCGAGGTCCAGCTCCATCGCGCAGGTGCGCGCGGGCAGTCCGAGCGACTTCAGCACCCGCGGGTGCAGCTCACCGGCGTGCCCGACGACCCGCTCGGTGCCGTCCACGTCCACCACCAGCTCGGCGCAGCGGCCCGGGTGCCAGGGCCCGTACTGGCCCTTGCGGACGACGAGTTCGGCGCCCGCCTCGCGGGCGACGGTCCGGGCGGCCTCGACCGCGTCGGCCCAGTCGGCCGGCCGGCCCCTGCCCCACCAGCCGGCCTGCTCGCGGGCGCCCGCGAGGACGACCGCGACGTGCCGCGGCTGGTGGGGCAGCGCGGCGTTCAGCGCGGCCAGGTCCTCGTCGCTGGGGCGCCGGTCGACCGGGAGCTGAGCTGCGGCCCGCTGGTCCTCGCGCGGCAGGAAGACCAGGCCGGTCTCGTACAGCGCGAGGTCGTGGCTGCCCCGGCCGTCGTTGCGGCGCAGCGCGCCGAGCAGGCCCGGCAGCAGCGTGGTGCGCAGCGCGGGCTCCTCGTCGCTGAGCGGGTTGACCAGCTTGACGACGCGGCGGGCCGGGTCGTCGGCGGCCAGGCCGAGCTGGTCGAAGACCTTCTCGGCGAGGAAGGGGTAGCTCAGCGCCTCGACGTATCCCGCGCCGGCCAGGGCCCGGCCGACCCGGCGGTGCAGCCGCTGCCGGGGGGTCAGGCCGCGCCCGGAGGGCGGCTTGGGCAGCGTGGCGGGCAGGTTCTCGTAGCCCTCCAGCCGGATGACCTCTTCGGCCAGGTCGTTGGGGTCGGTGAGGTCGGGCCGCCAGGACGGCACGGTCACCAGCAGTTCGTCCTGGCCGTAGACGTCGCAGCCGACCTCCTGGAGGCGGCGTACGACGGTCTCGCGGCCGTAGGGGACGCCCGCGACCTTGTCCGGGTGGTCGGCCGGGACGGTGATGGTGCGCGGCGCGTGCGGGGCGCTGATCTCGGTGACGCCGGCCTCGGCGGTGCCGCCGGCGAGCAGTACCAGCAGGTCGACGGTGCGCTGCGCGGCAGCGGCGGCGGCCCCCGGGTCGACGCCGCGCTCGAAGCGGCGGGACGCCTCGGAGGAGAGCTTGTGCCGGCGGGCGGTGCGGGCGATGGAGACCGCGTCGAAGTGCGCGGCCTCGATCACCACATCGGTCGTGGCGTTCGCGTCGTCGGCGATCTCCGTGTTGGCGCCGCCCATGACGCCGGCCAGGCCGATCGGGCCCCGGTCGTCGGTGATGACCAGGTCCTCGGCGTGCAGGACGCGCTCGGTGCCGTCGAGGGTGACGATCTTCTCGCCGTCGCCGGCCCGGCGGACGCCGATGGTGCCCTGGACCAGGGACCGGTCGTAGGCGTGCAGCGGCTGGCCCAGCTCCATCATCACGTAGTTGGTGACGTCGACGGCGAGCGAGATCGGGCGCATGCCGACCTTCTGGAGCCGGCGCTGGAGCCAGATCGGGGAGCGCGCCTCGGGGCTGAGGCCGGTCACCGTGCGGGCCGTGAAGCGGTCGCAGCCGGTGGGGTCGGCGATCTTCACCGGGTAGCCGTAGGCGTTCGGCCCGGGTACGTCGAGCAGGGCCGGGTCGCGCAGCGGCAGCCCGTAGGCGATGGCGGTCTCGCGGGCCACGCCCCGGATCGACAGGCAGTCGCCGCGGTTGGCGGTGACGGCGATGTCGAGGACCTCGTCGACCAGTTCGAGCAGCTCGACGGCGTCGCGGCCGACCTCGGTCTCCGGCGGCAGCACGATGATGCCGTGGGACCCGTCGTCGCCCATGCCCAGCTCGTCGCCGGAGCAGATCATGCCGTGCGAGACCTTGCCGTAGGTCTTGCGGGCGGCGATCGAGAAGCCGCCGGGCAGGGTGGCGCCGGGCAGCACCACGACGACCTTGTCGCCGACCGCGAAGTTCCGGGCGCCGCAGACGATCTCCTGCGGCTCACCGGTTCCGTTGGCCTGCCCGACGTCGACGGTGCAGAAGCGGATCGGCTTCTTGAAGCCCTCCAGCTCCTCGATGGTCAGCACCTGGCCGACGACGAGCGGGCCCTTGAGGTCGGCGCCGAGGTGCTCGACGGTCTCCACCTCCAGGCCGGCCGAAATCAGCTTGGCCTGCACGTCGCGGCCGGTCTCGGTGGCGGGGAGGTCGACGTACTCCCGCAGCCAGGAAAGCGGGACCCGCATCAGATCTCCATCCCGAACGGCCGGGTGAAACGGACGTCACCCTCGACCATGTCTCGCATGTCTTCGACGTTGTGGCGGAACATCGCCAGGCGCTCGATGCCGAACCCGAAGGCGAAGCCGCTGTACTTGTCCGGGTCCACGCCGCAGGCGGTCAGCACCCGGGGGTTGACCATGCCGCAGCCGCCCAGCTCGATCCAGCCCTCGCTGGAGCAGGTGCGGCAGGGCCGGTCGGGGTTGCCGACGGAGGCGCCCTTGCACACGTAGCAGAGCATGTCCATCTCGGCGCTCGGCTCGGTGAAGGGGAAGAAGTTCGGCCTGAGCCGGGTCTTCATCTCCGCACCGAACAGCGACTGGACCATGTGGTCCAGGGTGCCCTTGAGGTCCGCCATGGTCAGGCCCTCGTCCACGGCGAGCAGCTCGACCTGGTGGAAGACCGGGGTGTGGGTGGCGTCCAGCTCGTCGGTGCGGTAGACGCGGCCGGGGCAGATCACGTAGACCGGGGTGCCGCGGCCGAGCAGGGAACGGATCTGCACGGGCGAGGTGTGGGTGCGCAGTACGACGCCGGACTCGGTGCCGCCCTCGGGCCCCTGCACGAAGAAGGTGTCGGCCTCGCCGCGGGCCGGGTGGTCCGGGCCGATGTTCAGCGCGTCGAAGTTGAACCACTCGGCCTCGGCCTCGGGGCCCTCGGCGACCTCGTAGCCCATGGCCGTGAAGATGTCCTCGAGGCGCTCGGAGAGCGTGGTGAGCGGGTGCCGGGCGCCGGCCGGCAGCCGGTCGTAGGGCAGCGTGACGTCCACCGCCTCCTCGACCAGGACCCGGGTGTCGCGCTCGGCCTCCAGTTCGGCCTGGCGGGCGGCGAGGCCCTTGTTCACGGCACCGCGGGCCTGGCCGACCAGCTTTCCGGCGGCGGCCTTGGCGTGCGGGGGCAGGGCGCCGATCTCCCGGTTGGCCAGCGCCAGCGGCGAGGTGCCGCCGGTGTGGGCGACCTTCGCCTCCTGGAGCGCGTCGAGGGAGCCCGCGGCGGCGAAGGCGGCGAGCGCCTCGTCCCGCATGCGCTCGATCTCTTCCGGTTTCAACGCCTCGACCTCGACAGGGTCGTACGACTTATTCGGTGCCGACATCTCTTCCCGTGCTTCCGATTGGCTGGCTGAAGGTCCCCGTCCCGACTCGGGGGACGTGTCGTCCCTGAAACGGGGACGCAAAGGTGCCAAAGGCCGAGTCTAACGGGGTGGTGATGCGCGAAGGTGCCCGCGGGCCGCTCAGGTCAGGTAGGCCGGAGTGCTCACGGGCAGCGTAAATCGGAACTCGGCGCCGCCCCGCGGGCCGCGGCCGACGGTGATGGTGCCGCCGTGGGCCTCCACGATGCCCTTGACGATGTAGAGCCCGAGGCCGGTGCCGCCGCGCTTGCTGCCCCGCCAGAAGCGGGTGAAGACGCGGTTCATGGACTCCTCCGGGATGCCGGGCCCCTCGTCGCTCACCGTGACCGACGTGCCGGTGTCCTCCCCTTCGCGGGGGGACGGCGCGGGCGTGATGTCAATGGTGACGGTTCCCTCGCCGTGCCGCACGGCATTTTCGATGAGGTTGCTGAGCACCTGGTCGACCTTGTCGGGGTCGGCCCACAGGTCGGGCAGCGGCCGGCCGAGCCGGAGCAGGAACCGGTCGGCGCTCTGGCCGGCCGCGACGTACGCCTGGATGTGCCGGCCGACGGCGGCGCCGATGTCGACGGGCTGGCGGCGCAGCTCGAGCCGGCCGGAGTCGATGCGGGAGATGTCGAGCAGTTCGGCGATGAGCCGGGTGACCCGGTCGGCGTCGGCGTCGACGGTCTCCAGCATCAGCCGTTTCTGGTCGTCGGTGAACCGTTCCCACTTGGCCAGCAGGGTCGCCGTGAAGCCCTTGACGGAGGTGAGCGGGGAGCGCAGTTCGTGGGCGACGGTGGCGATCAGCTCGGCGTGGCTGCGCTCGGTGCGGCGGCGGGCCTCGGTGTCGCGCAGGGTGACGACGACGCGGCGGACCGGGCCGGTGGGGCGGTCCCGCACGTACCGGGCGCAGACCAGGACCTCCCGGCCGCCCGGCAGCAGCAGGTTGCGCTCGGGCTGGCGGTTGCGGATGGCGAGGCCGCCGTACGGGTCGGTCAGCTGCCACCAGCGGCGGCCTTCGAGGTCCTCCAACGGGAGGGCCTTCTCCAGGCTCTCGCCGAGGGCTTCGGCGGCGCGCCGGGCGGTGATGCGCTCGGCGGCGGCGTTGAACCGGATCACCCGTCCGTGCTCGTCGGCGACGACCAGGCCGTCGGGCAGTTCGTCGGGGTCGAGGCCGGGTTCCACGGGGGTGCCGGCGGGTTCACCGGGCCGGGGCGCGGGCGGGCACCCGGTCTGCCGTGCTCCCGGTGCACTGCTCGTGCCGACACCCATCCCCGTACCCCACCTCTCCGCCACGCCGGGGTCCCGAGTGGGTCACCCTACTAGCTCTCGGTGACGGAGCGGCACCCTCCGGCGGCGCGCTGTGCACGCGCCGACGCGTAGAGACATACGGCGGCGGCGGTCGCGAGGTTCAGACTCTCGGCCTTCCCGTGGATCGGGACCCGGACCACGGCGTCCGTGAGGGCGCGGGTCTCGGCCGGCAGCCCCCAGGCCTCGTTGCCGAACACCCAGGCGGTGGGCCCGCCCATGCTGCCGGCGTCCAGTTCGGCGTCGAGGTCGTCGTCCCCGGCCCCGTCGGCGGCGAGCACCCGTACCCCGGTCTCCCGCAGCCCGGCCACGGCCCGCTCGACGGGGACGCCGACGGCGACCGGCAGGTGGAACAGAGAGCCGACCGAGGCCCGTACGGCCTTGGGGTTGTACAGGTCCACCGAGGCGTCGGTGAGGATCACGGCCTCGGCACCGGCCGCGTCGGCGCAGCGCAGCACGGTGCCGGCGTTGCCCGGGTCGCGGACGTGGGCGAGGACGGCGACCAGCTTCGGCCGGGCGGCGAGGATGTCGTCGAACGGCGTGTCCACGAACCGGCAGACCCCGACCAGGCCCTGCGGGGTGACGGTGGTGGAGATGTCGGCGATCACCTGCTCGTCGGCGAGCTGCACCCGGGCACCGGCGGCCCGCGCCTCCCCCACGATGTCGGCATACCGCTCGGCGGCCTCGACGGTGGCGAACAGCTCGGTGAGCGTCTCCCCGAACCCGACCGCCTCCCGCACGGCCTGCGGCCCCTCGGCCAGAAACAGCCGCTCCTTCGACCGGAAGTTCCGCTTGCCGAGCCGCCGCGCGGCAGAGACACGGGAAGACCGGGGCGAGATCAGCTCAGAAGCGGCAACCATGCGACGACCTTCAGGGAGAGACACCTAGGGGCGCGGGACTGTATCAATGTGCGGCTCCGCCGCGTGGGCGCGACCAGCCACGACGCACCCGTGGACGAAAAACAACAGGACCCGCAGACCGAAGCCTGCGGGCCCCTGCACTCACGTCGGCTCAAAGCCAGCGCGGCGTCACGCGGCCTTGGGCGCGTTGACGTCCGCCGGCAGCGCCTTCTGCGCCACCTCGACGAGCGCCGCGAAGGCACCCGCGTCGTTGACCGCCAGCTCGGCGAGGATCTTGCGGTCCACCTCGACGTTGGCGGCCTTCAGACCCTGGATGAAGCGGTTGTACGTGATGCCGTTGGCGCGGGCAGCGGCGTTGATGCGCTGGATCCACAGCTGGCGGAAGTCACCCTTGCGCTTCTTGCGGTCGTTGTAGTTGTAGACCAGCGAGTGGGTGACCTGCTCCTTGGCCTTGCGGTACAGGCGCGAACGCTGACCGCGGTAGCCGGAGGCCTGCTCGAGGATCGCCCGGCGCTTCTTGTGGGCGTTGACTGCCCGCTTGACGCGTGCCACTTTTTACTCCTTGTAGCGGGGCCGTGGTGGTCGGCACACGGCCCGGTATCGATGGGGTCCCGGTCCAGACGTACGACGCTCAGTGGCGCCCGTACGTCACTTGCCGAGAAGCTTCTTGATCTTCTTGGCGTCGCCCGGAGCCATCTCGGCGTTGCCGGTGAGGCGGCGCGTCAGGCGCGACGACTTGTGCTCGAGCAGGTGGCGCTTGCCGGCGCGCTCGCGGAGCACCTTGCCGGAGCCGGTGACCTTGAAGCGCTTGCTGGCACCGCTGTGCGACTTGTTCTTCGGCATAGCGCCGTTATCTCCTCGTGGGTGGCGCTCCGATGCCCGGTCGTGGAAACCGGGCACGGTGGAGCGTCGCTCGTATGTCGGTTACGTCCTGGGACTCGCGTCCCGGGAGGTCACGCCTCGGCGGATGCCTCGGCCTGGGCCTCCGCGTTGGCGGCGTCGGGGTCCGCGGCGTTCATCGAACGGCCGGGGTTGGCCTTCGCCTCCGCCTTGCGGGCTTCCTGTGCCTGGCGGGCCTCGGCCATCGCCTCGGTCTTCTTCTTGTGCGGACCGAGGACCATGATCATGTTGCGGCCGTCCTGCTTCGGGTTCGACTCGATGAACCCGAGGTCGGCCACGTCCTCCGCGAGCCGCTGGAGCAGTCGGTAGCCGAGCTCCGGCCGGGACTGCTCGCGACCACGGAACATGATCGTGATCTTGACCTTGTCGCCCTGCTTGAGGAACCGGACGACGTGACCCTTCTTGGTGTCATAGTCGTGCGGGTCGATCTTCGGCCGGAGCTTCATCTCCTTGATGACCGTGTGCGCCTGGTTCTTGCGCGCCTCACGGGCCTTCATGGCCGACTCGTACTTGAACTTCCCGTAGTCCATGAGCTTGCACACGGGCGGACGGGCGTTCGCCGCGACCTCGACGAGGTCGAGGTCGTACTCCTGCGCAAGCTCCAGGGCCTTGGCAAGCGGGACAATCCCGACCTGCTCGCCGCTGGGACCGACAAGTCGCACCTCGGGAACGCGAATCCGGTCGTTGATGCGGGGCTCGGCGCTGATGGATCCTCCTCGGTAGCACCACGCGACCGTCTGGCGGACAGCCGCGTTACGTCTGTGTTCGATAGACCTAACCGCGCCGAGACATGAAAAATGCCCCGGACGATCACAGGCGGGGCTCCTCGAACTGCTACCGGAGCACCGCCGCGATGATCGCGGGGCGCGCTTTCGGGCTGGTGCCCGTCGTGGGACGGGACCGCCTGACCGGTGACCCGCCGTCCCGGGGGACGGTCAGGTGGGAGTTCGATGGCCTCCACTTGCAGTCGGTCGCGGTGCCCTGGGGCACACGTGTCCGACCGGTCGTTACACAAGGTTAGCAGCTTCGGCCCAGGACGTGCCAATCGAGACCGCGTGCGGGTGCCTGCCACCCTGCGCCTATCGTGTCGGGCATGAACGAGACGCCCCCTCAGTCGCCCGACTTCGACGCCATGACCCGCGACATCGCCGAGGTCCCGGCGGTCGAGGTGATCGTGACGGTCGCCGTGAACCTGATGAGCGCCGCGGCCGTGAAGCTCGGTCTGACGGAGGACGGCGACGCGCACAAGGACCTGGACGAGGCCCGCAAGCTGGTGCACGCGCTGGCCGGGCTGCTGGACGCGAGCGCGACGGAGATCAGCTCCTTCCACGCCGCGCCGCTGCGCGACGGCCTGAAGTCGCTCCAGCTGGCGTTCCGCGAGGCGTCGCTGGTGCCCGACGACCCGGGCCAGGGTCCGGGCGAGAAGTACACCGGCGCGGTCTACGGCTGAGCCGCCGCCGTACGGACGTACAAGGGCTCGCCCGGCGGCGTCGCCCCGGCCGGCAGCAGTGCCAGGTCGAGGCCGCGCACCAGGCGGGCCCGCAGTGTCTCGTCGGCCGCCAGGCGTCCGGCGACGGCCCTGGCCGCCGCGGCGGGGGCGGCGGCCGGGTCGAGGACCAGGGCGAGGGTGCCGTCGGCCGCCCCCGGCCCCAGATGGGCGCTGAGCACGGCGGACTCGGCGGCCACCGCGTCCCGTACCGCCGCGACGACGGCGGGGTCGGCGAGCGGGTCGGTGCTGGTGCGGCCCTCCGCGAGGGCCAGCAGCGCCGGTCCGGTCAGTTCGAACGGCACGGGTCCGGCCAGGTCCAGGACCACGGTGTCCGCCTTCTCGTGCGCGGCGGCCTGGAGCGCCTGGTGCAGCGGGACGGCGACCGGGCGGGCCGCCGGGTCCCAGCGGGCCAGCGAGTCGGTGCAGGTGAAGGCGGGCAGCGCGGTCCGGCCGCCGGCCTTGAGGGTGGGGACGGCCATGTCGCTGGTCTTCTCGCGGCGCAGCCCGCCCGCCCGTCGCCCGCCACCACCCTTCCAAGGAGCTTCGCCCCCCTCTTGACCGTCCGCTTCGACCTCGCCGAGCACGGCCACCACCGGGACCAGCAGCCGGGCGCCCTTGAGCGCCTGGAGGACCGGCGCCAGCGCGGTGCGGTCCGCGGCCCAGCCGGCCAGCGCCGCGGTCAGCCGGGGGTCGGCGGAGCCGTCGTCGTCGGAGAAGCCGGGGTCGGGAATGTTCTTGTTCGCCACGGTCCCCGACCCTATCGGGGGCCGGGAAACGCCCCCGTCACACCCCTCATGGACTTCTCAGGAATCTATGACGCACATTTAACGTCCGTCATACGGACCACTCAGCCGGCGCGGCGAGCATCGCGGGCATGGCCTCCTTCAGATCCCGGCTGCTGTACGCGGCCCTCGCCTGTGCCGTCGTCGGCGGCGGTACGGCGGCGGGGACGGTGTACCTGACCGCGCACGCGAACACGGCCGCCGTATCGTCGCTCGCGGCGGAGTCGACGGCGGCTCCGCAGGCGACGGACGGGGAGGCATCGGTGGCACCTTCGGCGGAGCCCGCGGTGGACCGGGACGCGCTGCTGGCGAAGGCCGTGGCGGCGGTGTCGGTGACGGACGGCACCCAGATGTCGGTGGCGGTGCTGGACCCGGAGACCGGGGAGCGCGCGGTGTACGGCGACGACGCCTTCACCACCGCGAGCATCGTCAAGGTCGACATCCTGGCGACGCTGCTGCTCCAGGCCCAGGACGCGGGGCGGTCGCTGACCTCGGCGGAGCGCACATACGCCACCGCCATGATCGAGAACAGTGACAACGCCTCCGCGACGGCGCTGTGGCGGACGATCGGCGGGGCCGACGGGCTGGACGCCGCGAACGAGCGGTTCGGGCTCACGGACACCGCGGGCGGGGACGGCGACCTGTGGGGGCTGACCACGACCACGGCGGCCGACCAACTGGTCCTGCTCCAGCAGGTGTTCGAGAGTGATTCGGAGCTGACGCCGGCGTCCCGGACGTATCTCCAGGGGCTGATGGGGCAGATAGCGGACGGCCAGGACTGGGGGGTGTCGGCGGCGGGTTCGTCGGCCGCGCTGAAGAACGGCTGGCTGCCGCGCAGTGCCACCGGGCTGTGGGTGATCAACAGCGTCGGGCGGGTGACGGTCGACGGCCACGAACTGCTGGTGGCCGCGCTGTCGCAGGGCAACGCCTCGCAGGCGGCGGGGATCTCGCTGGTCGAGGGGGCGGCGCGGGCGGCCGTGTCGGTGTTCCACGACGGCGGTGCCACGTCCTCCGCCGAGCCGAGTACGGCTCAGAAGTCGTCGTAGCGGGTGCGGCGCCCGCGCCACAGCACCACCGCCGCGACCAGCAGCACACCGCCGGCGCCGCCCGCGAGCGGGGC
This sequence comes from Streptomyces sp. JW3, assembly GCF_052216785.1. Classification (NCBI taxonomy): domain Bacteria; kingdom Bacillati; phylum Actinomycetota; class Actinomycetes; order Kitasatosporales; family Streptomycetaceae; genus Streptomyces; species Streptomyces sp. JW3. Next base: position 119,788 of record NZ_JBQOUX010000005.1, read on the forward strand.
CACCCAGGCGGAGGTGGCGCCGGCCGGGTTCGCGTCGTCGGGCCCGGCACCGAAGTACTTCTCGCCGTACGCCGCCGGCTTCAGGCTCTGCGCCGTCAGCCGGTCGGCCGCCTCGATCGCGGCGGCCGGGTCGATGAAGCCGTAGCCGCGCGAGTCGTCGCGTCCGTCGGCGGGGGCGTTGTCGGCGGTGTCCTCAAGGAGGCTCTTGATCTGCGCCGGGGTGAGGCCGGGGTGGGCGGCCCGGAGCAGGGCGACGGAGCCGGAGACGAAGGCGGCGGCGGCGCTGGTGCCCCAGCCCTCGTAGTACTGGTGGTCCGGGTCGGCGATGATCACGTCGACGCCGGGCGCGCTGACCGTGGCGTACCAGCGGCGGGTGGAGAAGGAGGCGCGGGTGCCGTAGCGGTCGACGGCGGTCGCGGCGATCACGCCCGGGTAGGCGGCCGGGTAGGAGATGTGGTCGCCCTTCTCGCCGCCGTTGCCGGCCGAGGCGACGACGACCACGTTCTTCTTCAGGGCGTACTGGATGGCCTCGTCCTCGGCGGGCTCGGGGTGGGCGGAGGAGGAGTCGTCGCCGAGGGAGAGGTTGATGACGTCGGCGCCGTGGTCGGCGGCCCAGCGGATGCCTTCGGCGAGGGCGCCGCCGCGGGTCTTGCGGGCCTTGGCGCGGGCCGGGTCGCCGTCCTCCAGGATGACCCGGACGGGCAGGATCTTCGCCGCGGGGGCGACGCCCATGACGCCGTCCGCGGCGCCGGTGCCGTGTCCGTGGCCGGCGATGATGCCGGCCATGGCGGTGCCGTGCCGGGCCCAGGCGCGGTCGCCGTCCCCGGCGCCGAAGCCGACGAGGTCGGTGCCGGTCAGGACGTTGCCGGCCAGGTCGGGGTGGTCGGCCTCCACGCCGGTGTCGAGGACGGCGACGGTGATGCCGGCGCCCTTGGTGGTCCGCCAGACCTGGTCCAGGTGGAGGGCGTCCAGGGCCCACTGCTTGGCCCGTATGCCGTCGGCGTGCGCGGCGGTGGCGGGCACCAGCGTGAGGGCGGCGGCGAGGAGCACGCCGAGGGCGCCGGTGCGGCGGCGCGGAGAGGTGGGGGTCACGAGGGCTGCTCCGGGGCCGGTTCGACGTTCTTGCGCAGGCGGCGTTCGACGCGGTCGGCGAGGCCCTTCGCCTCGTGGCCGAGGCCCGCCTGGGCGGGGGCCGTGGTGGCGCCGGTCTGCATGGCCGCCGCGGCGGGCTGCGGGTCGTCGACCTCGCGGCCGTCGGCCCAGCCGGCGACGGCGTAGACGACGACCGGGGCGTCGGTGAGGACGGAGACCGTCCAGGAGGCCCGCTGGGCCGCGCCGAAGCCGGCCGCGACGGTGTCCTTCGCGGCGTACGGCAGGGGCATCAGGTCGGTACGCCGGTCCAGGCCCTCCTGGTCGAACCGGGCGGCCAGCGAGGTCATCGCGGCGGCGTCGGCCTTGGTGAACAGGAGGCCGACGGTGGTGACGTGGCTGCGGGTGGCGTCGGTGTAGGTGGCGCGCAGCAGGCGGGCGCAGCCGACCGGGGCGAGGGCCTTGCGCAGCAGCGGGTCGAAGGCGTGCCCGCAGCCGCTGTCGGGGGCGACGGCGACCCGGGTCCAGGTGCGGTCGGCGCCGCCGGGGCCGGCGCCCTGGCCCTGCACGGTGGGCGGGAACAGGTCGTCGACCGGCACGCTGTGCCACAGGTCGCCGGCGGTGGCGTAGGTGTCCTCGCGGCCGCCGTCCGCGGTGTCGTCCGCGAGCCAGCTGCCGGTGACGGCACCGGCCAGCAGGCCCGCGCCGAGCACGAGGGAGACGGCCGCGGCGATCACCTGGGACCGCAGCCGCCGCCCGAGCGGACGGGGCCGGGCCCGCTCGTCGTCGTACCCCTCGGGCTCGCCGAGCGTCACGAAGGGCCGGGGGGCGCCGCCGGGGGCGGCGGGGTGCCAGGCCGGTCCCGGGGCGGGCGGGACGGGCGGAACGGGGCGCAGGCGCCGGGTCGTCTCGGCGGCGCCCTCGGGGGGAAGTACGGGACGGGGTGCGGAACGCGGAGAGCGCGCCGCGGATTCCGGGCCGCCGTCCGGGATCGGCCGCAGCCGCCGGGTCGTCTCCGCCGGTCCCTCGGCGGGGGCGGCGGGCCGGGCCGGCGGTGCGGCCGGGCGCGGCGGTGTTCCCGTCGGCACCTCGGCGGGCAACGGCTGGGCGGTGTGCGGCGGGGGGCCGCCGGGGGCGGCGGGGGGCGGTTCCGGTGCCGGCGGGGTCCCACCGGGTGCGGAGGCGTGCGGCTGCGGTGCGCGAGGGGCTGGATGGTTCTGCGCTGGACGGTCCTGCGCCGGGTGGTCTTGCGCTGGGCGGTTCCGCGGGGGCCGCGTGGTGCCGTCACCGCTGCCGTGCGGACGCTGTGTCGGACCGGCGGCGCTGTCATACGGACGGCGCGTCGGGGCGTCGCCGCTGCCGTACGGACGGGGCGTCGTGCCGTCACCGCTGTCGTACGGCCGCTGCGTCGGACCGGCGGCGCTGTCATACGAACGGCGCGTCGGGGCGTCGCCGCTGCCGTACGGACGGGGCGTCGTGCCGTCACCGCTGTCGTACGGACGCTGCGTCGGACCGGCGGCGCTGTCATACGGACGGCGCGTCGGGGCGTCGCCGCTGCCGTACGGACGGCGCGTCGTGCCGTCACCGCTGTCGTACGGACGCTGCGTCGGACCGGCGGCGCTGTCATACGGACGGCGCGTCGGGGCGTCGCCGCTGCCGTACGGACGGCGCGTCGTGCCGTCACCGCTGCCGTGCGGACGCTGCGTCGGACCGGCGGCGCTGTCATACGGACGGCGCGTCGGGGCGTCCGTGTCGCGCGGGTCGCGGCCCACCGTCGGCGGGGTGTCCGGGAAGCGGGCGGAGGACTGCGGCGGGGCCGGCGTGCCGGGGTCGGCGGCGGGGAGCCGTGCGCCCTGGGCTGCGCCGGACGGACGAGGAGCGGCACCGGACGGGCGAGGGGCCGCACCGGACGGGCCGCCGCCGTGACGCTGATCCGCAGGGGCCGGCGCGCGGTCGGGCCGCGGCTCGCCCGGGTCGTCCGCCGCCGACGCCTGCGGGCGGGGCGGAACCGCTCCGGCGGGCGGCGGGGTGGGCTGCGGTGGGGTGGGGGGAGCGGGCGGCACGGTTCCGGTGCTGGTCGGGGGGACGGCGGGCGGCAGGGGGCCCGGCTGTGGTCCCGGCGTCCGGCGCTGGGCCGGGGCGGGGGGACGGGACGGCGGCGGGGGAACGGAGGCACGTCGCGCTTCCGTGCTCATGCACCCCCCGTTTCCTCGTGCCCGTGCCGTCCTCGTCGGCGGGCCGTGTCCTGCTGCCCTGGCCCGGCGCGGACACCTCACGTCCGTCCCGGGTATGTACCCGCACGGCCGGAAGAACCCTCCCGGCAGCGGCGCCGGACCCGTGCCCGGACGCCTGAGACGTGCGTGCGCGTCACTCTACGGCGTGACCCCCTACCGCGGGGAACCAGTCCACGCGCTCGCGGCATTGGCCCGGAACATCCCCCTACCCTGCGGTAATCCGGTCTGGCAGGCTGCCTCCATGACTCCTCGCTCCGCCGACCGGGCCCGGTACGACCGGGCCACCGCCGAGCTCGACGCCCCGCTCGCGATCGTGGACCTGGCGGCGTTCGACGCCAACGCCGAGGACCTGGTGCGCCGGGCCGGCGGCAAGCCGGTCCGGGTCGCCAGCAAGTCCGTCCGCTGCCGCGCGCTGCTCGAACGCGTGCTGGCCCGGGACGGTTTCGCCGGCCTGATGTCGTTCACGCTGGCCGAGTCCCTGTGGCTGGCCCGCTCCGGTTTCGACGACGTACTGCTCGCCTACCCGTCGGCGGACCGCGCCGGGTACGCCGAGCTGGCCGCCGACCCGAAGCTGGCCGCCGCGGTGACCGTGATGATCGACGACCCCGCGCAGCTGGACCTGATCGACGCGGCCCGCGACGGCGGGCGGGAAGTCGTGCGGGTCTGCCTGGAGTTGGACACCTCGCTGAGGCTGCTCGGCGGGCGGGTGCGGATCGGCGCCCGGCGCTCCCCGCTGCACTCCCCCGCCCGACTCGCCGACCTGGCCCGGTCGGTGGCCCGGCGACCCGGGTTCCGGGTCGTGGGTGTCATGGCGTACGAGGGTCATGTGGCCGGCGTCGGGGACGCGGTCGCCGGGCGGCCGGTGCGGTCGCGGGCGGTGCGGCTGATGCAGGCCGCCGCCCGCCGCGAACTGGCCGAGCGGCGCGCCGAGGCGGTGCGCGCGGTACGGGCGGTCGTACCGGATCTGGAGTTCGTCAACGGCGGCGGCACCGGCAGTGTGCAGCACACCGCCGCGGAGAACGCGGTCACCGAGATAGCCGCCGGGTCGGGACTGTATCTGCCGCGCCTCTTCGACAACTACACGTCCTTCCGGGGCCGGCCGGCGGCGCTGTTCGCGCTGCCCGTGGTACGGCGCCCGGGGGTGGGCGTGGTGACCGTGCTCGGCGGCGGCTATCCGGCCTCCGGCGTGGCCGGTGCCGACCGGCTGCCGGTGCCGTATCTGCCCGAGGGGCTGCGCTACGACAGCCAGGAGGGACCCGGCGAGGTGCAGACGCCGCTGCTCGGCTCCGCCGCCGACGACCTGCTCATCGGCGACCGGGTGTGGTTCCGGCACGCCAAGGCCGGGGAGTTGTGCGAGCGGTTCGACGCGCTGCACCTCGTCGAGGGGGACCGGGTGACGGCGACCGTGCCGACGTACCGGGGCGAGGGGCACACCTACCTGTGATCTACAGGGGCGTCACGTACGCCCCCGAGATCCCGCCGTCCACCAGGAAGTCGGTGGCGTTGACGAACGAGGAGTCGTCGCTGGCCAGGAAGGCCACCGCGGCGGCGATCTCCTCGGCCTCGGCGAACCGGCCGACGGGGATGTGCACCAGCCGGCGCGCGGCCCGTTCCGGGTCCTTGGCGAACAGCTCCTGGAGGAGGGGGGTGTTGACCGGGCCGGGGCAGAGCGCGTTGACCCGGATGCCCTCCCGGGCGAACTGCACGCCCAGCTCCCGGGACATGGCCAGCACCCCGCCCTTGGAGGCGGTGTAGGAGATCTGCGAGGTGGCCGCGCCCATCCGGGCCACGAAGGACGCCGTGTTGATGACGGAGCCCTTGCCCTGGCGCCGCATGTAGGGGATCGCCGCCTTGCAGCACAGGTAGACGGAGGTGAGGTTGACCTCCTGGACGCGCTGCCACGCCTCCAGTCCGGTCTCCAGGATCGAGTCGTCGTCGGGCGGTGAGATACCGGCGTTGTTGAAGGCGACGTCGACGCTGCCGTAGGTGTCGTACGCCGCCTTGAACAGCGCCTCGACCTGGTCGGGATCGGTGACGTCGGTCTTCACGAACAGGCCGCCGGTCGCCTCGGCCGCCGCCTTGCCGCGCTCCTCGTCGACGTCGGCGCAGACGACGTGCGCGCCCTCGGCGGCGAGCCGGCGGGCGGTGGCCAGTCCGATGCCGCTGCCGGCTCCGGTGACGACGGCGGTACGGCCGACCAGGCGGCGGCAGATGATGTCCTCGGTCATGGTCGGTTCAGGCCTCCGTGCTGAGGAAGACGTTCTTGGTCTCGGTGAAGGCGGTCAGCGCGTCCGGGCCGAGTTCGCGGCCGATCCCGGACTGTTTGAAGCCGCCGAACGGGGTCCAGTAGCGGACGCTGGAGTGCGAGTTGACGGACAGGTTCCCGGCGCGCACGGCGGCCGAGACGCGCAGGGCGCGGCCCACGTCCCGGGTCCAGATGGAGCCGGACAGGCCGTGGTCGCTGTCGTTGGCGAGGGCCACGGCCTCCGCCTCGTCCTCGAAGGGCAGCACGACGGCGACCGGGCCGAAGACCTCCTCGACGGCCACCCGGGCGCGGGGGTCGACGCCGGTGAGGACGGTCGGCGGGTACCAGAAGCCGGGGCCGTCCGGGGCCTTGCCGTAGATGCCGGCGGCGCCCTCGGGGACGTAGGAGCGGACCCGGTCGCGCTGGGCGGCGGAGATCAGCGGGCCCATCCCGGTGCGCTCGTCGGCCGGGTCGCCGACGACGACCGACTCGACGGCGGGGGCGAGCAGGTCCAGGAAACGGTCGTGGACGCTGCGCTGGACGAGGATCCGGGTGCGGGCACAGCAGTCCTGGCCGGCGTTGTCCAGGAAGGACATGGGGGCGGCGGCCGCGGCGGCCTCCAGGTCGGCGTCGGCGAAGACGATGTTGGGGCTCTTGCCGCCGAGTTCGAGGGTGACGCGTTTGAGGCGGTCCGCGCCGCGGGCCAGCACCGCCTTGCCGACGGCGGTCGAACCGGTGAAGACGATCTTCGCCACGTCCGGGTGCTCGACCAGGGCGTGGCCGGTGACCGGGCCGTGGCCGGGCAGTACCTGGAAGAGGTGCTCGGGCAGGCCGGCGGCCAGGGCGAGTTCGGCCAGGCGGAGGGCGGTCAGCGGAGTCGTCTCGGCGGGTTTGAGGAGGACCGCGTTGCCGGCCGCGAGCGCGGGGGCGGTGCCCCAGGCGGCGATCGGCATCGGGAAGTTCCAGGGGGCGATGACGCCGACCACGCCCAGTGGTTCGAGGATGGTGATGTCCAGGCCGCCCGCCACCGGGATCTGCCGGCCGGTCAGCCGCTCCACTCCGCCGGCCGCGTAGTCGAGCAGGTCACGGACGTTGCCCGCCTCCCAGCGGGCGCCCGCGAGGGTGTGCCCGGCCTCGGTGACCTCCAGGCGGGCCAGTTCCTCCAGGTGCTCGTCGACGGCGACGGCGAACCGGCGCAGCAGCCGGGCGCGGTCGCCGGGGGCCAGCGCCGCCCAGGCGGTCTGGGCGCGGGCGGCCCGGGTGACGGCCGCGTCGACGTCGGCGGGGGTGGCGGCCGGGACGGTCGCGACCAGTTCCTCGGTGGCGGGGTTGAGCACCTGCAACTCGTCGGTCACGGCGGGCCTCACATGCGTTCGAAGGAGCGGCGCAGCTCCCAGTCGGTGACGGCGGCGTCGAAGGCGTCCAGCTCGACGCGTGCCATGTTGCGGTAGTGGTCGACCACCTCGTCGCCGAAGGCGGTCCGGGCCAGTGGGCTGTGCTCCCAGAGCGCGGCGGCCTCGCGCAGGGTGGTCGGAACGTGGGCGAAGTCGGCGGTGTAGGCGTTGCCCGCGCACGGCTCGGGCAGTTCGAGTCGCTGTTCCACGCCGTGCAGGCCGGCCGCGATCATGCCGGCGACCGCGAGGTAGGGGTTGACGTCGCCGCCGGGGAGCCGGTTCTCGAAGCGCAGCGAGCGGCCGTGGCCGACCACGCGCAGCGCGCAGGTGCGGTTGTCGTGGCCCCAGGCGACGGCGGTCGGGGCGAAGGAGCCGGGCTGGAACCGCTTGTAGGAGTTGATGTGCGGGGCGTAGAGGAGGGCGAAGTCGCGCAGGGCGGCCAGTTGGCCGGCGAGGAAGTGCCGCATGACCTCAGACATGCTGTCGGGTCCGGCCATGACGGAGGCGCCGTCCGCGTCGGTGAGCGAGAGGTGGATGTGGCAGGAGTTGCCCTCGCGCTCGTCGTACTTGGCCATGAAGGTCAGCGAGACGCCCTCCTGCGCGGCGATCTCCTTGGCACCGGTCTTGTACAGGGCGTGCTGATCGCAGGTGACCAGGGCCTCGTCGTAGCGGAAGACGATCTCGTGCTGGCCGGGGTTGCACTCGCCCTTGGCGGACTCGACGGTCAGGCCGGCGCCGGCCATCTCGTTGCGGATGCGGCGCAGCAGCGGCTCGACGCGGCCGGTGCCGAGGACGGAGTAGTCGACGTTGTACTGGTTGACCGGGGTGAGGCCGCGGTAGTTGGCGTCCCACGCCTGCTCGTAGGTGTCCTTGAAGACGATGAACTCCAGCTCGGTGCCGGCCTGGGCGGTCAGGCCGTGTTCCGCGAGGCGGTCGAGCTGGCGGCGCAGGATCTGGCGCGGGGCGGCGACGACCGGGGAGCCGTCCTCCCAGGCGAGGTCGGCGTGCACGAACGCGGTGCCGGGGTGCCAGGGGATGCGGCGCAGGGTGGTCAGGTCCGGGCGCATGGCGAAGTCGCCGTAGCCGCGGTCCCAGGAGGACATCGCGTAGCCGTCGACGGTGTTCATCTCGGCGTCCACGGCGAGGAGGTAGTTGCAGCCCTCGGTGCCGTGGCGCAGTACCTCGTCGAGGAAGAACCGGGCGGCGAACCGCTTGCCCTGGAGCCGCCCCTGCATGTCCGGGAAGGCCAGGACGACGGTGTCGATCTCGCCGCCCGCGACGAGGGCGTGCAGTTCCTCGACACCGAGCGGGGGCGTGCGGTCTGCCACGGAGGACTCCTCGGGCTTCCTGGTCGGGCCGGGAGCCATAAGGTATGGCCCACGACCATTGGTTGGGAAGGGGGCACGGCCGCATGCCGGGGACGACCGGGAGCGCGGGGGCGGACCGGCTGGCGGCGGTGCTCCGGCCGGTGCGCGCGGGCAACGGCTTCGAGGAGGCGCTGGAGCAGATCCTCCAGGTGGTCCGGCTCGGACTGGTGCCGGCCGGTGAGCGGCTGCCGGCCGAGCGGGAGCTGGCGGAGCGGCTGGGGATCAGCCGGGTGACGCTGCGCGAGGTACTGCGGGTGCTTCAGGACGAGGGGCTGGTGACGGCCCGGCGCGGGCGGTACGGCGGCACGTTCGTGCTGCCCCGCGCGGACACCGGCGGCGCGGACGAGCTGCGGCGCCGGGTGGCCGAGGTGGACCTGGAGGACGTGCTGCGGTTCCGGGAGGTGCTGGAGGTGGGCGCGGCGGAGCTGTGCGCGGCGCACGGGCTCACCGGGGAGCGGGCGGCGCGACTGCGGGCGGCGCTGGCCCGCACCCGCGACGCGCCGCTGGCGGAGTACCGCCGGGTGGACACGCTGCTGCACCTCACCCTGGCCGAGCTGTCCGGTTCGCCGTCGCTGAGCGCGCGGTACGCGGCCGTGCGGGCGAGTGTGAACGGGCTGCTGGACTGCATCCCGCTGCTGGTGCGCAATCTGGAGCACTCGCAGCGCCAGCACACCGCGCTGGTGACCGCGGTGCTCGACGGCGACGCGGACGGGGCGCGGGCGGTGATGCGGGAGCACTGCGCGGGCACGGCGGCGCTGCTGCGGGGGTTCTTGACGTGAGCAGCACCGCAAAGGTATGGAACGTTTCCATTGACGGGAGGACGGGAGGACGGGAGGAACCGGATGGCGGACAGGCCGCTGATCGGGGTCAGTACGTATCTGGAGGCCGAGGTGCGCTGGGGGGTGTGGGAGCTGCCGGCGGCGCTGCTGCCGGCCGGGTACCCGGCGCTGGTGCGGCGGGCCGGCGGACTGGCGGCGCTGCTGCCGCCGGACGCGCCGGAGCACGCCGCGGCGGTGGTGGCCCGGCTGGACGGCCTGGTGATCGCGGGCGGCCCGGACGTGGACCCGGCCCGCTACGGCGCCGAGCGCGACCCGCGCACCGGCCCGCCCGCCGAGGCCCGGGACGCCTGGGAGCTGGCGCTGATCGAGGCGGCGCTCGCCGCCCGGCTGCCGCTGCTGGGCGTCTGCCGGGGCATGCAGCTGCTGAACGTGGCCCTGGGCGGCACCCTCGTCCAGCACCTGGCCGGGCACGCCGAGGTGGTCGGCGTCTTCGGCGGCCACCCGGTCGAGCCGGTGCCGGGCACCCGCTACGCCGGGATCGTCCCGGAGACGGCGCCGGTGCCGACGTACCACCACCAGGCGGTCGACCGGCTCGGCACCGGTCTGGTGGCGTCGGCGCACGCCGCGGACGGCACGGTGGAGGCGGTGGAGCTGCCGGCCGCCGTTGGCTGGGTGCTGGGTGTGCAGTGGCACCCGGAGATGGGCGAGGACGTGCGGGTGATGCGGGCGCTGGTGGCGGCGGCCGCCGCCCGCTGAAGCAGGGGTCAACGGTGGTCGAACCGGACCCGGACGGTGCGCGGGGCGCTCAGGTCGTGCCCGGTGGGGAGTTCCTCGGGGGCCGCGCCGCGCCGGGACAGGACGCCGCCGGCCGGCCTGCCGCCCGGGGTCAGCCGGTCACCGTGCGGCGCAGCCGGGTGCCCCCGCGCAGCGCCACGGCCGGGATGCCGTCCTCCTCCAGGAACCGCGTCAGCCGCTCGGGCGCCGCGCCACCGACGTGCCCAGGCCGGACTCCCTGGCCACGTCCGCCTGAACCCGGCTGAAGCTCTCCCGGCCCCGCCTCACCCCCGAGTCAACGACAACAACTGCCGGGCCGGCCCCGCGGGCCGGTGCCCCGTCGGCCATACCGCCTTCAGGTCCCGGGCCAGGGAGACGTCCTCGACCGGTACCCGGACCAGGCGCCGCAGCGCCAGTTCCTCGCCGAGGGCGAGTTCGCTGAGGACCGCCGGGCCGGCGCCGCCGACGGCGGCGGCCTTCACCGCGGTGGTCGACGACAGTTCGATCAGCGGCCGGGCCAGTCCGCCCAGCGCGGCGTCCAGCACCTGCCGGGTGCCGGACCCCTTCTCCCGCAGGATCAGCGGCGTCACGGCCAGCTCGCGGGCGGCCAGCGGACGCCGTCGCCGGGCCCAGGGATGCCCGGGCGCGGTGACCACGATCAGCCGGTCGTGGCCGATCACCGCCGAGTCCAGGCCGCCCGGCACGCTCACCCCCTCCACGAACCCCAGGTCGGCCTCGCCGGCCAGCAGCCGCTCGGCCACCACCGACGAGTTCCCGGCCAGCAGCGACACCGCCGTGTCCGGGCGCTGGCCGCGCAGCGCGACCAGCCAGCCGGGCAGCAGATACTCCGCGATGGTCATGCTCGCCGCCACCCGCAGCCGCGAGTCCCGCCGGTCCCGCAGCGCCTGCGCCCCCGCGTCGAACGCCTCCGCCGCCTCCACGATCAGCCGAGCCCAGTCGGTGACCAGCGCACCGGCGTCGGTGAGCCGGGAACCGCGCGGCGACCGGTCCACCAGGGCGACGCCGAGCTGGCGTTCCATGGACCGGACCCGGCTGCTGGCGGCCGGCTGGCTGATGCCCAGTTCCCGCGCCGCCCCGCCGAGGCTGCCCAGCCGGGCCACCGCCAGCAGCAGCTCCAGGGCGCCCAGATCGGGCACCCGGTGCGCCAGTCCCGCCGTGTGCGGCCACCCGGACATGTCCTCACCACCCCGACTCTCCGCACCGCTCATAAATCAAGCTTATGCCCTCATAGGGAGGTGCTCCCTGGTCAGCGTGGTCCGCCCCGGCGACCGTGGGGTCATGGTCACCGCGATCCGTCCCCTTCGTCCCCGCCCCGGTCCCCTTGCGTCCGCGCCCCGCTTCCCCGCCGTCCGTCATCTCGGCCCCAACTGGTACGCCTGCGTCATGGGCACCGCCGTCGTCGCCTCCGCCGGGGCCGGGCTGCCCTGGCGACCGCCGGGTCTGCGCACCGCCTGCGCCGCCGTCTGGGCGCTCTCCCTGGCGCTGCTGGTGACCCTGCTCGCCGTCCGGGCACTGCACTGGCGCCACCATCACGACCAGGCCCGGGCCCACCTCCTGGACCCGGCGGCGGCTCCGTTCTACGGCTGTCTGGCGATGGCGCTGCTGTCCGTCGGCGGCGGCGCGCTCACCGTCGGCCGGGACTGGATCGGGCTGCCGGCCGCGGTGGCCCTGGACACCGTGCTGTTCGGCGCCGGTACGGCCGTCGGGCTGGCGGCGGCCGTCGCCGTCCCGTACCTGATGGCCGTACGCCACCAGGCCGGACCCGGGCAGGCGGCGCCCGCGTGGCTGCTGCCGCTGGTGGCGCCGATGGTGTCGGCGGCGCTCGGGCCGCTGCTGGTGCCGCACCTGCCGGCCGGGCAGCCGCGCGAGACACTGCTCGCGGCCTGTCTGGCGCTGTTCGGGGCGAGTCTGCTCGCGACCCTGCTGACGCTGCCGCTGATCCTCGCCCGGCTGCTCACCGGCGACCCGCTGCCGCCCGCCCTGACCCCGACCCTGTTCCTGGTCCTCGGTCCGCTGGGCCAGTCCACCACCGCCGTCGGCAACTTCGCGGACGCCGTGCCCGGCCGGGGCGCCGCCCTGCTGTCCGTCCTGTACGGCGTCCCGGTGATGGGCTTCGCCCTGCTGTGGCTGGCGTCGGCCACGGCGCACGTGGTCCGGGCCCGCCGGCACGGCCTGCGGTTCTCGATGACCTGGTGGTCGTTCACCTTCCCGGTGGGCACCTGCGTCACCGGCGCCACCGCCCTGGCCCGGCACACCGGTCTCGCCTGCTGCGCGGCCCTCGCCCTGCTCCTGTACGCGGTGCTGGTCGTCGCGTGGGCGGTGGCGGCCGTGGGGACGGTGCGCGGGATCGCCGGCGGGAGGCTGCTCGCGGCGCCCAGGTGACCCGTCGCTCAGCGGTGCGGCCGGTCCCGTACCGCCTCGATGTGTTCGGCGACCGCCACCACGATCAGCCGGGTGTCGGGGACGGTGGCCCGCCAGCGGTGCCGGACCCCGCCGGTGAGGTACAGCGTGTCGCCGCGGCCCAGGCGGTAGGCGCGGCCCTCCGCCTCGATCTCGACGGCACCCTCGGCTACGTACATCAACTGGTCGTTGCGGTACTGGAGTTCCCGGCCGGCGTCGTGGTCGCCGGTGAACTCCGAGGCGTGCATCTGGTGGTGGCCGCGCACCAGCGAGCGCACCCGGGGCTCGGGCTCCGGTCCGCCGTCCTCGGCCCGGACCACGTCCACGCTGCACGCGGGGTCGGCGGCGGCGAGCAGTTCCACGGCGGTGGTGCGCAGCGCGTCGGCGACCTTCTCCAGGGAGCCGGTGCTGGGCCGGGCCCGGTCGTTCTCGATCTGGCTGAGGAAGGGCACCGACAGGCCGCTGCGCGCGGCCACGACGGCGAGGGTGAGGTCCAGCGCGCGGCGCCGCCGGCGGACCGCGGCGCCCACCCTAAGGGGCTGTTCTTTGTGGTCGCCCATCGCTCCGGCTCCCTCCTTCACCCGTCGTGTCGGTGTCGTTGTTCCAGTGTCCTTGATGAGTTCTCTGCACCCTACGCATGTTCGGCAAACCGTTTCATGCCGCCGTCACATCGCTGTCATGCCCCCGTGGCACGAACCCACCGGTTCACGCCAGGTGTTCCGTCCGGCCCGGGAGCGCCTGTCGGCCTCCCTGGCGGGTTCCCACCCCGTATCCCGTGTCCCGGGTGCGTCCCGGATCCGGGGCGGGGGAGGCTCGGGCGGGGGCATGGCGCTCCGTGGTTGGCCAAATCCTGACCGTGTCGGCGCCGCCGGGCGCGGGACGGCCGGAGGGGTGGGCCGTCCCGCGCTGTGACAGCGCGGGACGGCCC